>JAQWSA010000017.1 GCA_029243445.1 Alphaproteobacteria bacterium | reverse complement strand
TAGCCGCAATCTATTATGTCTGATATTAGAATCATCAACATTAACGGTTACAGAATCAAAAAAACTATCTACTGGTTGACGCAGACTAGCTAAAGAAGACATGGCATCCACAAATTTTTCTTCTTTTATGAATGCATGTACTTTTTTTTCAATATCTAACATAGAGTTCCATAGAGTAAGCTCAATACCGTCCTCCTCAAGTTTTCCTATGCCTACATCATAAACTTTATCTTGAAACTCCGCGTTATCTTTCTTTTTCTCTACCCTTACAATGTTTGCGGCTCGTCGATAAGCAATTAAAAGGTTTATTCCATTCTCTGTAGCTAAAAATTCATTAAGAGTTCTGGTTCGTTCAAGTAAAATTAAAAGATCATCATCTTTCGATGTAGAAAAAATTGCTTCTATACATCCATATTCAATGCCTTCTTCACGAAGATACATTTTTAGTCGATCAACAATAAAAGACATTAAGTCATCATAGTATCCAGATGTATCTACTTCTAATAAATATCCAGCATTAGATAAAAGGCTCTTAAGTGGCAACCTAATTTGATTCTCTAAAATTATTCGAATTAATCCCAATGCAGCTCTACGCAATGCATAGGGATCTTTAGAACCTGTTGGCTTTTCATTAATTGCCCAAAAACTAACTAATGTATCAATCTTATCAGCTATCGCGATAGATATACTAACAGGCGATGTAGGACAACTATCAGCCGGACCTACGGGGGAATAGTGTTCCGCTATAGCTACTGCTACTTCCATCTGTTCACCATCGTCCAGGGCATAGTACTTGCCCATAACACCCTGTAACTCTGGAAACTCACTGACCATACCGGTTACTAAATCAGCTTTGGCTAATAAAGCCGCACGAGATACATAATTCTGGTCAGCATTCGGAATTGAAACTGCAACCTCTTTAGATAACATTCCAATACGTTTTACTTTTTGCCCGACCGTACCAAGTTTTGCATGGAAAACAACTTTATCTAGATCGGTAACTTTATCTTCTAACTTAGTCCTTCGATCTTGCTCCCAAAAATGTTTTGCATCAGCCAGACGGGATCTAAGAACGCGCTGATTACCAGAAATTATTACACCCCCGCCATCTACAGCATCCATATTGGTAATAAAAGCAAACCTGAAGGCAAGGTTTCCATCAGATTTTAATAATGAAAAATATTTCTGATGGCTCCTCATAGAAGCAGTCAAAACTTCAGGCGGTAGTTCCATAAACTCCTTATCAATGTTACCGACTAAAACGATTGGCCATTCTACCAACCCATTTACCTCTTCAACTAATTTGGGGTCATGACGAACAGTTAAGTTTAATTTCTCAGCAGATTTTCGTAAATTAACAGAAATCAAATCAATCCTTTTATCTGGATCAATAATAACGAATTTATTCGCTAACTTTTTTACATAGTCCTCGTGGTTTTCTACAAATATCTTAGCAGGTGCTAAAAAACGATGCCCGTAGGTATAATTTGTAAATAATAGCTCCCAATTATCAACTTTAAGGCTTCCCGGTACAGACACGCCATCAAATACAACTAAAATATTTTGAAGTGGCCGCACCCAGCGGAATTGAAAAGTAGACCACCGCATTGACTTAGGCCAAGTTAATTTCAAAATTGCATTTTGAATAATACTAGCGAGTAAATCCTTTACTGCCTTACCTTTTTCTTCAAAAACTGCAACGTAAAATTTACCCTTCTTATCTTCTCTTAATTCACAATCATCCAGTGAAATACCATTAGATTGGAGAAAACCGTGGATAGCACTATCACTTGAACTTACTCGGGGACCCTTTCGTTCAATCGTTCTATCAGCCTGAATAGTCGGCAAATCTTTAATAAATACGACCAAGCGCCTTGAAGCATAATAAGATCCTACACTACCACATTCTAATCCTAATTCTTGCATTCCCTTAACTAATAATAATTGCAATTGATTAGCTGCATTTTTTTGCACACCAGCAGGTATTTCTTCGGATAACAGCTCCATAAGTAAATCGGCCATGACTTAGCTCGCCTCACTCTGGCTTTCAAGCCATGCTAAACAACATCCTTTAGCTAATTCACGTACTCTCAAAATAAATGATTGCCTCTCTGTTACAGATATTACTCCTCTTGCGTCGAGCAAGTTGAATAAATGGCTTGCTTTGATGCACTGATCATAAGCAGGAAGAGCTAGCCCCTTTTCTAATAGTGATAAACACTCAGCTTCAGCATCACTAAAATGACAAAATAGATTTTTTGTATTTGCATAATCAAAGTTATAGGAACTAAATTCTTTCTCCGCCTGTAAAAATATATCACCGTAGCTAGTACCAGTATTATTATAAGCAAGATTATAAACATCTTCGACACCCTGAATATACATAGCCAACCTTTCCAAACCGTAAGTCAACTCTACTGCTACAGGGTCACAATCTATACCTCCCATTTGTTGGAAATACGTAAATTGACTTATTTCCATGCCATCACACCACACTTCCCAACCCAAGCCCCAAGCTCCAAGTGTTGGACTTTCCCAATCATCCTCAACAAAGCGGATATCATGTAGATTAGAATCTATTCCCAGTGATTGGAGACTTTGTAAGTAAAGTTCCTGGCTATCAGAAGGTGACGGTTTTAATATAACTTGAAACTGGTAATAGTGTTGAAGACGATTAGGGTTATTTCCATATCTTCCATCAGCCGGTCGTCGTGAAGGCTGAACATAAGCGGCGTTCCATTTTGAAGGACCGAGAACACGGAGTGTTGTGGCAGGATGGAAAGTACCCGCCCCAACTTCCATATCGTATGGTTGCAAAATAACACAACCCTTAGCTGACCAAAATGTCTGCAGCTTGAGAATTAGGTCCTGGAAGCTCAATATACCTTCCATATCTTTAGGCGCCTGAGATGAATTTCTCACCATGATTTAGTGACTTTTAATAACTACTGATTAAGTTGCAACTTAGGTTGCGATCCAAAGGGGGTCAAGCAGAAGCAGTGATAGACCAAAAATATAATAATTTTAATATATATATAAAATATATTTTTGTAGCTTACTGTATTTATTACTCTTTTTTAGATTTTTTTAAAGATTCTTTGGTAACATATGAATCTGTTTCTGGATCGTAAACAGTGTCTATACGACTCGAGGAGTCAGAGTCGTCATTTTTATTAGGTTTTAATAAATTTAAATTTGTTATAATTTTAAAACCATAGAGTACACCGAGCACTATAACAGTCAAAACTAGTATTTTACCTATTGAAAACCCAAACATAATAGTGACTAAATTCCTTTAGTTTTTAAATTCACCAATCTCAAAGTCCAAAACGGCTCCATATAAGCCTTTCTTCAATGTTTCCAATTGCCTTATCAACCCAGCCATTGCTTACTAAAAGTTTTTCTGAAGAAATCTTACTACCTATACCAAGCCTATCTTTTAGCCAACTTTTTCTCTGTGGAATAATATTAAATTTAACTTTATTACCAAACCGCTCACGCATCACAGAACGCAAATCACCAATACCGTCAATTAATCCAAGCTCAAGTGCCTGGGCACCCGTCCAAAACTCACCAGTAAAAAGCTTTTCTTCAGAAGCATCTATTTTACCAAACCTTCTTGACCTTACTAATTCTTTAAAACTCTCATGAATGCCTGCCTGAGCTTTCTTTAGTCTTTCAATATCATCAGTATTTTCAGTAAGAAAAGGATCTAAAGATCCTTTATGATCACCCGCCGTGTAGACTCTCCGCTCAATACCATAACGTTTAATGAATTCTTGAAAGCCAAAACCAGTAAATATCACACCTATTGAACCTATAATTGAAGAAGTATCAGCGTAAATTTCATCAGCAGAACAAGCCAGCCAGTACCCCCCAGAAGCAGCTACATCTTCTGCAAAAGCAAAAACTGGCACTCCTTTTTCATCGGATAAAGTTCTAACTCTTTTGGCTATAAGTGACGATTGCACTGGTGACCCACCTGGTGAATTAATTAACAAGACAACAGCTTTAACGTCTGGCACTTTAAATGCCCTATCCAAAGGATCAGATAACGTTTCCATGTTCATTTGGCTTGACCTAAAACCAGCTCGTCCACTGGCAATAACGCCCTCCATCCTAACCACACTCACAATTGGTAGCGAACTTCGGAATCGTTTAGGCACAAGGCATTTAAAAGGTCTTAATATTCCCATTTTTTTTACCACTTATAAATGAATATGTATCTCATATGGACAATGCCTCGCCTTTTTCAAGAACACCCTTAACAACTCTGGTATATTCACCATCTTTAGTATGCAGGACCAAACCAGAAGAAATACTCAGAGGTGTTGCCACATTTTTACGTGCTGAAACCAATACTCTATTAGCTTTACGACTTAATTTTGGCCATAGTGGATATACTATTATTTCTCCTGCATAACGCCTTACCTCCTTAAGCACTTCATCTAAACGATCAGCTCTATGAATTAAGGTTAACCTTCCCTTTGGCTTTAAAGATACACTCATAGACTTTATCCAAGTAGATAAATCAACATCATTTTCAACATTAGCATTACTGCGTTGTGTATTATTTCCCCTAAGATCGGCTCGCTTGCGATTTAAATATGGTGGATTTGAAATAACATGATCAAATAACTCTTTGCCGATCTCATTAGGTAAATCACTCACTGTTCCTTCTACAAACGTAATTTGTTTTTCAAACCCATTTAACAATACATTTTCTCTGGCTAAAGCTAGTATATTTGGGTCATTTTCTAAGCCCACTACCATACACTTACGCACTCGGTAATGAAGACACATAGCAGACACACCGGACCCACTACCTAAGTCTAGAACTAATTCCTCCTCCTTAGCCGGAACTGCAGCAGCTAACAAAATAGTATCTATAGACACCCTATACCCTGTCTTAGGTTGTCGTATATGAATATTACCATCAAATAGATAATCGTCTGTAACTTCGAAACTATAAATCAGATTTTGATTCATAATAGCTCTTCTTTTATTAATAAAATTTACTGTAAATTAATTTTATAACTATTGTAGAAAAAAAATCATTCTTAGGATAACTAATTTATATGTTTAAAAAAATCTATAATTTATAAATTACCTGGACGAGGTTATTCATTATGACTTAGTAGATAAAAAAAGTTATGTAAATAAATTAATAATGAACAAATTCATCATTATAACGTTAGAAGTTAATTATTTAAGCAAACACATTTATTTATATAACGATGCAGGTCTTGACCCGCAGCAATACGCCCTTATGCTCTACACATATTAATTGAATAATATTATTGTCTAGCTAATTGATAGAGTATACTGATTTCTCGCTACAATGGGGAGTATTTTAATTGGCTGTAGTTGCAAAATTATCTAACACTAGAGCTAGCAATGAGCTAACAGCTCTAGATGCGTTGAGTAATCTATGTGCTACAGATATGGCACGCGTAAACCAACAAATAATAGATAATATGGAATCAAAAGTTCCACTTATACCTCAGCTTGCTGGGCATTTAATTGCAGCGGGTGGAAAACGGTTGCGTCCCCTTCTTACACTGGCCAGTGCAGGCATATGTAACTATAGAGGAAAAAATCATATTAGTCTTGCAACCGCAGTTGAGTTTATTCACACAGCTACGTTACTGCATGATGATGTTGTCGACGATTCTGACCTACGAAGAGGCAGAGATACAGCAAATTCAGTATGGGGCAATCAATCAAGTGTTTTAGTTGGGGATTTTTTGTTTAGTCGTGCTTTTAGGTTAATGGTTCAGAGTGATTCAATAAGAGTTCTAGACATTCTAGCAAACGCTAGCGCTGTAATAGCAGAAGGCGAAGTTGCGCAACTAACTACAGCAAATAATACTGATACCGAAGAAGATAGTTATCTAAATGTTATTAGTTCTAAAACAGCGGCTCTCTTTGCTGCCGCTTGTCAAATAGGAGCAGTTATAGCAGAACGTTCCACCCACGAGGAAGATGCACTTTACCAGTATGGTCTTAACCTTGGGATTGCATTTCAACTGGTTGATGATTATTTGGATTACGGCACGGCGGACAATCGTTTGGGTAAGGATGTGGGAGATGATTTTCGTGAAGGTAAAATAACCCTACCAGTTATACTTGCATTCCGAAGGGGTAAGTCTGATGAACAAGATTTTTGGCAACGAACATTGGAGAACCTTAACCAAAATGAAGGTGATTTTAATTACGCCCAAAAACTCCTGAATGAGCATAATGCGCTTTCTGAAACGCAAGTACGCGCAAGGGGCTACACAGAAACAGCTAGAGCAGCACTAAATATTTTTCCTCAAAGTCCGTATAAAAAAGCACTGGAAGATGTAGTAGATTTCTGTGTTGATCGCACGCACTAAATTTACCTCATAAATAAGGCGAACACATACGGGCAATACCATCACGGAGTTTAACTAAGAAACTACGATTGTTAAGCTCACTAAGTGAAACAGAACGTGATTGAGCTAATTCTAAATCGAAAATACTAGAAAGTTGTCTAACTAATTTTTTCCCCTGACACTCAACGTTAAATTCAAAATTTAAAATTAAACTTCGAGGATCCCAATTAGATGAACCAAAGAGTGCCCAGTAATTATCCACTAGTAATAATTTAGAATGATTAAATGGAGATTTTCCTAACCAAACACGACAACCAACACTAACTAATTCATCAATTCTCGCCATCGCTGCCCAATTAATAAAGGGCATATTATTTTTCTCGGGTAATATAATATCAACCTCTACTCCACGAAGAGCGGCAAGCCGTAAACCAGCAGAAATCGTTTCGTCTGGTAAAAAATAAGGAGTCATTATGCACAACGACTTTCTTGCTTCAGATATAGCGGCAGCTAATATCCAGCGCATTCTCTCAAACGATTCGTGTGGCCCCGAGGTAATACCTCTTGCAACAATATTACCTTTATTAATTAAAACAGGAAACCATATAGATCCAACTAGCGATTCATTAGTTGTAAGATGCCAATCATCTGCAAATGCCTCTGTTAAGTGAGCTACCAATGGACCTTCTAATTTAAAATGAATATCCCGTATTTTTTTATTTATTTTTGTATCCATTGCATTAGCAGCACTAATATTCATCCCTCCCGTAAAGCCAATCTCTCCGTCAATTACTAATATTTTCTGATGATTACGAAGATTCAGGTACGGCATCCGCCATGGCCATAAAGAATACATGAATCTTGAGTTAGGAATTCCTTCTGCATTTAAAGCCCTTACAATTGGCGGCCAAGAGTAAATTTGGCCAACCCCGTCAATTAAGACACGAACTTCTACGCCGCGCTTAACGGCATTTCCTAATTCTTCAACAAATTGTTTTCCCACTTCATCATATTTGAATATATACGTTTCAAAACATAAGGAGTGTTTTGCCTTTCGTATTGCTTCTAACATTTCTGGATAAGCAGCATCTCCATTAACTAAAGGTATTATACTATTACCCTGGGTAAGTGGATTAGCCGTTAAAGAATTTATGAGTAGAGTTGGTCCTTTAGTACAATCCGATATTGTGCTTGAACTATCAATTGATGAAAATTTACTAGATAATTTATTTATATCTGTTTGAGCTGCTTCTAAAGTTTCCAGTTGTTCAAGGGCATGAGGTCGAATTCTAACGGCTCTGCGCTTAATACGGTTAATACCTAATAAAAAGTAAGCGATTGAACCAATAATAGGAGACAGTATTATTAACCCCACCCAAGCGATAGCCGCACGTTCATTGCGTTTATATAATATCACAAAAGCAGATAAGACTATTGTAAATGCAAAAACAAAACCTGTGACAGTGTATGCCCAATATTGCTGAAGGTATTCGGTCACCAAGTCTAAAATCCTTTTGCATAAATACTTTATCTTTAGATGTATATAACCCAAATAAAAGCTATCTACTAAATTTAAATATACCGTTATTTTTGTATTTTTTATAAAATACTATTATCAATATGTATTAGATTAAAATTAACGAGCTATAACAGAAGTAGATATTTAACCATCTATAAAATAGCTATATGGAGATATTGGTTAGTGGACTTTTCTATTTTATTACAACGTCTAATTTATCCAAAAACTAATACGCCCGATGAAGCCTGGAAAACCGCGTCAAATAGCGTATATGGTGGGGTAATTCTTTCATTAAATCGTTTATTGTTTGGAACGGTATTATTATCCGCAACACCAGCTATTGGTCCAAGTTTAGTACAATTAGGAATTGGTTTTCTATATATTCTTTTAGCCTGGCTAGCATCTCGTCGTTCTCGGATAGCTTGCGGTATTATATTATTACTTTCAATAATTGAAGTTTTAATAGAGATATTTTTAGTTATTATAATACAGGGTAATTATGGGTTTAATTTCATAATAGTAATCGTTGCGTTTATACTTTCATACGGCGGCTTTAGGGGAGCTAATGCAGTTTTCACCCATTATAGAAACGCCCATAAATAGGTTTTATATATATGTAATAGAAAGGGAACGTTCATATGTCTACAGCGCGCATTTGCTTCGTAGGTGATAGTATTATCGTAGGAAGTGGTGATACAGATTTTCTGGGTTGGCCAGGACGACTTAGTATAAATGAAACAAATCAAGGACATGATATAACACTATACAATATGGGTGTTCGTGGTGATACCTCTGAAATGGTTTTAGCCCGCTGGCGAAAAGAATGCGAAGTTAGGTTACCGGAGCATATAAATGGTAAATTAGTAATGTCATTTGGACTAAATGATACGGCTGAAGAAGGTAATGTTGGAATTAGAGTACCAATTGAGCAAACAGTTTATAATTTAAAAAATATTCTAACTGAAGCCTCAAAATGGTTGCCGACCCTCGTTATCAGCCCCGTGCCTATCATAAGTGATATGCAACCCTATATATTTCCAAACGGAATTGCTTATCATTATTCTAACGATAGGATAGCAGAACTAAATATACTGACCTCTAATTTATGTTCCGAACTAAATATTTCTTACCTAAATGTATTTGATTATTTATCAAACAGTACATTGTGGGCAGATAGTCAGAGAGAATGTGATGGCGTGCACGCAACCGGTAACGGTTACAAAATCCTATCTGATCAAGTTTCTAACTGGCCAGCTTGGCGAAAATGGTTTTTTTAAGTATTGAATAAAAAAGATCTGCTCAAGTAATTGAGCAGATCTCTAATAGATTGATTATATTTCTACTGAGGAATTTTACCCTCTACACCCTCAACATAGAAATTCATTCCGGCCAGCATACCATCATCAGCAACTTTACCAGCTGCTATAACAATTTTACCCGATTGATCCTTTATAGGACCAGAAAAAGCATGCACTGAGCCGTTTATAATGCCCTTGCGCGCAGTTTCAGCAAGATTAACTACATCCGCCGGAATAGCCGAGTTATATGGAGCCATCTCTACCATTCCAGATTTAAATCCTCCCCAAGTATCCCCAGATTTCCATGTGCCATCCATTACAGCTTTTGTTCTAGCTATATAGTATGGAGACCAATTATCAATTATGGCCGTGAGATGTGCTTTAGGACCAAATGAAGACATATTAGATGCCTGACCTAAAGCCCAGACACCTCGTTTTTGAGCAGTCTGCACCGGTGCAGGAGAGTCAGTATGTTGCATAATAATATCCGCTCCCTGATCTATTAGAGTATTAGCAGCTGTAGACTCCTTACCAGGGTCAAACCAAGATGAAACCCACACAACCTTAACTTTTACATCCGGATTAACTGATCTAGCAGCGATAGCCACAGCATTTATACCACGTATAACTTCTGGAATCGGAAATGAGGCAACATAGCCTATTATTTTTGTTTTAGTCATCTTACCAGCAATTAATCCAGCAACATGTCTTCCTTCATAAAAACGGCCAGAGTATGTCGATACATTTTTAGAGCGTTTATAGCCTGTAGCGTGCTCGAAATGAACCTTTGGATGTTTCTTAGCTACCTGTAATGTTGGGTTCATATAACCAAATGAAGTTGTAAAAATTAGGTTATGCCCTTTGGCAGCAAGCTGATTTATTACTCGCTGAGCATCGGCCCCTTCAGGAACAGATTCGACATATGTTGTTTTTACTTTGTCTCCAAATTCCTTTTCGATAGATATCCGCCCTTGATTATGCTCATACGACCAACCATGATCGCCAATCGGTCCAACATAAACAAAGCCAACTTTTAAAGGTTCTGCTTGAGCAACACCAAACATACCAAGTAGAAAACTTGTCAACACAGCTACTGTTAATAAGGTTAATTTTCTAAATTCACTCATTTTTACTCTCCTATTAAAGTATAATTATCAGCCTGATGCATGGAAATTTCTACCCAAACACGCTGGAGCATTTAGCCTTAAACGCGAATCATCACGAGATATAACAATAAGAACTATAATTGTAGCGAGATATGGCAGCATTGATAATATTTGTGAAGGTACATCAACACCTAGACCCTGTGCATAAAGTTGAATAATTGTAATTCCTCCAAATAAATAAGCTCCGAAGAAAGCGCGCCATGGCCTCCAAGAGGCAAAAACTACTAAAGCTAAAGCTATCCATCCTCTGCCCGCAGTCATGTTTTCCACCCACATAGGTGTATAAGCTAGAGAAAGGTAAGCCCCTCCGAGACCTGCCATTGCTCCACCAAATAAAATACAACTTAACCTGACACTAGTTACTGAGAATCCAATAGAATGGGCTGAATCATGGTTTTCACCTACTGCTCTAACAATCATTCCCCATCTGGTACGATTTAAAAACCAAGTTACGGTAATCGCACTTAATATTGAAAGATAGACTAAAATATCTTGCCCAAATATTAACTGCCCTATGCCAGGTACATTACTCAAACCCGGTATGTTCAACTTAGGTAAACCGGCGAAAGTAAGTCCAACAAATTTATGACCAAGTAAAGCGCTAAAGCCTATCCCAAAAAGTGTTAATGCAAGTCCAGTAGCAACCTGGTTCGAAAATAAGTAAAGGGTTAACAAACCAAATATTAAAGCCATAAGCATACCAGACAATGCACCTGCCAAAATAGCTAATGCCGGATCGTTAGTTATAATAGCTATAGCAAAACCACCTATTGCACCAACTACCATCATACCTTCAACACCAAGATTCAAGACGCCTGACTTTTCAACAACAATTTCTCCAACTGCAGCAAATACAAGGGGAGTCGATGCTGTTATAATTGTCAGTAATGCGGGTATAATTAAATCAATAATCAAACTAAACTACCCTCTTTTTTATTGACCCAATCTTAAAACGATAGCGAATGAGAACATCGCTAGCTAACAAAAAAAACAATAACATTCCCTGAAAAACTCCAGTAACTGCGTTAGGAAGATTCATTGTGATCTGTGCCGAATCACCACCGAGGTAAGTTAAAGCCATCAATATACCGGCGAGTACTACACCAAGAGGGTGAAGTCGGCCTAGAAATGCCACTATTATAGCTGTAAAACCGTAACCGGGGGAAATTACAGGTACAATCTGTCCAATTGGCCCAGCAACTTCTAGAGCTCCAGCAAGTCCTGCTGTACCACCACTAAAAAGCAGTGTAATCCAAATTAACTTTTTCTGTTTAAAACCTGCAAAGCTGGCTGCTGCTGGGGCCATACCTATAACACGTATTTGAAAACCAATAATATGCTTAATGATAAGCATCCAAGTTAAGACCGCTATAAATAACGTAAGTAAAAACCCAACATTTAGTCGTGAGCCCTCAATAATTATGGGCAGTAAAGCAGAATCATGAAATAGTCTCGACTCAGGGAAGTTAAAACCATCCGGATCTCTAAATGGGCCATGAATTAGATAACTGAGTAATAATAATCCTACATACGTAAGCATAAGACTTGTAAGAATTTCATTAGTATTATATCGGACCTTTAAAAAAGCTGGAATAGCTGCCCAAAACATACCCCCTAAAATTCCTAAGAAAAGCATAGCTGGTAGAAGTAAAGGCGTATCGACATCAAAATATGCTAATGCAAGTCCTCCACCAAATATTGCCCCCAGAGTAAATTGGCCTTCTGCACCTATATTCCAAATGTTAGCCTGGAATCCTATGGATAAGCCTAAAGCTATCAAGATAAGAGGGGTAGCTTTAACTAGTAATTCTGCCACGCCATCTATTGTAGAAACCGGTTCAATAAAATAAGCATTAACTGCTAAAAAGGGATCTGTATCCATTAGCCAAAACATGACCATGCTAGTTATTAATGTCAGAAAAACTGCTATGAGCGGGGACTGATAAACCATCGCTCTAGAAGCTTTGGGTCTAGGCTCTAAACTAACAAACATTCTCTATAGTACCCATTTCTGAAAAGACAGTGACCCCCCCCATCATCAGACCCAATTGTTTAGCTGTAATGTTTTCTGTATTTATAGGAGATGATAATTGACCCTCATAAATTACAGATAAACGGTCTGAAATCTCCATTAATTCTTCTAAATCTTGGGAAATAATGAGCACTGCACAGCCTTTTGAAGTTAAATCAATCAAAGACTGTCGAATTGCAGCTGCTGAGCCAGCATCAACTCCCCATGTAGGTTGAATAGCTACTATAATTCTAGGGTTTTGTAATATCTCCCTGCCAAAAATATATTTTTGTAGATTACCTCCAGAAAGGCTTGACGCAATATTTTGAATATTTGGAGTTTTTACTCCAAACTTCTTTATGATATCCAGAGTATACTCCTTTACAGCCTCTACTCTAATAAAACCATTATTCATAAAATTCATTTTAGTCGCACCAGACAAAAATGCATTTTCCCATAATGACATCATAGGAACAGCTGCATGCCCAAGTCTTTCTTCAGGAACAAAAACCATACCCATTTCACGTCTTTGATTAGGATAAAATGATCCTACCGGCTTACTTTCGATCTTTATTGAATCAGGTTTTTCTGCCACAACTTCTCCGCTTAAAGCGGCCATAAGTTCTTTTTGTCCATTGCCTGCTATTCCAGCTACACCTAATATCTCTCCACTATTAACTGTAAAATTTATATTTTTTAAGTTTGTTCCATACGATTGATCCGACTTTACATTCAAATCACTTATAACTAGCGCAGGATGTTTCTTAATTTTGTTTTTAGCACGTTTGGGGGCATTTAAGTTTTTACCCATCATCATCGCTGCCATACTCTGAGGAGTTTCTTGATCCGGATTACAAGTCTCGACGACCTCTCCCATTCGCATAATCGTGGCCGTATGACATAAATCTTTAATCTCTTGTAGTTTATGACTTATATAAAGTATCGATACACCGTCAGCTGATAACTGTCTAAGTGTTCTAAACAGAAACTCAACTTCTTGTGGGGTCAGAACAGATGTAGGTTCATCCATAATCAACATACTTGGATCTTGAAGAAGGCAGCGCACTACCTCTATTCTCTGACGTTCCCCTACAGACAGCGTATAAACATAACGATCTGGATCAAGAGGAAGTCCATACCTTTTAGATATATTTATTATCTGATTATCTAAATCGGAATTTGCTATTTTCGAGGATATACCAAGCGCAATATTTTCTTTTACAGTTAATGCATCAAACAAAGAAAAATGCTGAAAAACCATACCAATACCCATTTTGCGAGCCATTTTTGGATTATTGATTTTAGTTTTCTTTCCGCACCACTCAAGAATTCCAGAATCTGCTTTCTGAACTCCATAAATGTATTTAACTAAAGTACTTTTCCCAGCTCCATTTTCACCTAATAATGCATGAATCTCACCAGGCATAATTTTAAGATCAACATTGTTATTCGCTATCACACCTGGATAACGTTTTGTAACACCGAAAAGTTGCAGCCTTGGGGTTTTTGACATGATAGGTAATATATAATCTTTTGCACTCTACGGCGAGTTCATTTCTAATAAAAACATGTGAATTAATATTCAATTTTAAATTGAGACCGCGACCACTTCTGAAAACTAATAATTGCTTCTTCTGAAAGTATTTGTTCTGTTGGAATTGAGCGTTGACTTTCTGGTAGAGCTATCTGTTTATAAATATGAGCATCATCAAAACCAATTGCCGCCGCATCAGACTTTCTGTTGCCAAAATAAATTAATTTTATTCTAGACCAATAAATGGCGCTTAAACACATTGGGCAAGGTTCACAGCTTGTGTAAATAATACATCCGTCTAAAATATGACTCTCAATATTTTTACAGGCTGCTCGAATGGCAAGTATCTCTGCATGAGCAGTTGGATCACCAGAGGAAGTTACTTGATTTGTTCCCTCCCCTATCACCACCCCATCACGTGTGATAACTGCGCCAAACGGCCCTCCATTAACACTCGTTACATTATTAGTGGCAAGAGTTATCGCCCTACGCATAAAAGTATTTTCGCACATGGTCTCAAACTTTCCCCGTTAAATTTATTTGGTAAGCAAAGAGTATTCAGCACAATATTTTAACATTAATTCATTATGGGTAAAATCAAAGGAATTTTATAATAAACATATTATGAATTGATTTATTATAATATAGACCAAACTTTAATTAGTAATATATAAACGAAGATTTTATACATTCAATTTTTACTGTAGTATAAATAATACTAATATTAACTTTCATTGAAATAACCCAAATAATAATTAATAAATACTTTATAAATCGGAATCATTAATATGACTTCTTTCCCTAGCCAAAAAATAAATAATGAAGATATAATTACTTCTATAGAAATGCTTGAAAAGGTATACGGCCAGTCTCCGGAAGGAGCCATTAAAAAAGAAATATCGCATATTTCAGATCATTATAGAGCTTTCATAGAAGCAGCCCCATTTGTTGTCATTGCAACGGCTGGCCCTGAGGGACTTGACTGCTCTCCACGTGGAGATCCAGCTGGTTTTGTGCGCGTTATAGATAATCATACAGTAATAATTCCTGATAGACGAGGCAATAATCGTGTGGATAGCTTACGCAATATTGTTCGTGATAATAGAATTTCATTATTATTTTTAATTCCAGGCGTAGGCGAAACTATTCGTATAAACGGTACGGCAAAAATATCTACGAACCCAGACCTTTGTGGTACATTCTCTTTACAAAATAAAAACCCAACCAGCGTAATAATAGTTTCTCTTGGTAGTATATATTATCAGTGCCCCAAAGCTTTGGTTCGTTCAAAACTTTGGGATCCAGCAAGTATTGTTCCAAGAGAGAAACTACCAACGACTGGTAATATTCTTGAATCTATCACTAAAGGAGAAATAAATGGAAATGATTACGATAAAGCTTACCCGCAAAGAATAAGAGATACTATTTACTAAAATTGATGAATTAAAAAAGAGTACCCTTAGTGAAAAATTTGTTTTCAGTTTCAGGAAAAGTTGCACTGGTTACCGGCGGTTCTAGAGGAATTGGCCTTATGATAGCCCGAGGACTAGTCGAAAACGGAGTCAAAACTTATATATCTTCTAGGTCAGATAATGCATGCAATGCGATTGCAGAAGAATTGTCATCTTTCGGTGAATGTATACCTTTACCGGCCGATTTATCGGATTCGAATGAAGTAAATCGTCTAGCAGATGAAATTATAGCACGTGAGCATAAACTTCATATTCTAGTTAATAATGCGGGAACTGCATGGGGAGCAAAAATTGGAGAAGTTCCAGAAATAGGTTGGGATAAGGTAATGGATTTAAATGCTAAATCTCTTTTCTTTCTAAGCCAAGCTCTATTAAAACCACTTGAGGCAGCGGCAACTGAAGAAGATCCAGCTCGTATCATAAATATTGGCTCCGTAGACGGTTTAGCTATACCTAAACTAGAAACTTATTCTTATCCAGCAAGTAAAGCTGCTGTACACCACCTGACACGTGTCTTGGCGCATCACCTAGGAAAACGAAATATTTGTGTAAATGCAATTGCTCCAGGTCCCTTTGAAAGTAAGATGATGAAATACACATTAAAAAATCATAAAAAAAATATTGAAGAAAACCTTCCTAGAGGTCGAATCGGAACCCCAGAAGACATGGTGGGGGCAGTAATATATCTATCTTCGCGAGCGGGAGCCTATGTTACAGGAGCAGTAATTCCCGTAGATGGCGGTACACTAGTAGCCGATGAACTATGGAAAGAAATAGCAGAACCTTATTAAGCTAAATTATTTTAATTTCCTAACTTTTCTTTCAAAATATCATTTACTAGCTGCGGATTTGCTTGACCTTTGGTTGCTTTCATAGCTTGACCTGTAAACCAACCGGCAACTTTTATATTCCCTTCTCTATACTGTTTAGCTTGATCAGGATTATCTAAAATAAGTTTATCTATAATACCTTTTATTGCATCAGTATCGGTAATCTGTTTAAGACCCTTTTCTTCGATTATGACAGCCGCATCCTTGCCACTGTTAAACATATCAACAAAAAGCTCTTTACCAATTCTTCCCGAAATAACACCATCGTAACGAAGTTTTAGAAATTCTGCGATTTGTGATGAACTAATTGGCGAATTAGTTATATTTATATCAGAAGCATTAATTAACCCAAATAGTTCATTTATTACTAAGTTTGCTGCATCTATTGCGACAACCTCTTTTTCATTATCAACGTTCATTTCAATTACAGCTAGCACCAAAGATTCATAAAAGTCTGCAACCTCTTTCTCTGAAACCAAAACATCAGCACTACTTGATGACAAACCATATAAGTCTATAAATCGTGATTTTTTTGCATCTGGTAGCTCTGGTAAACTATTTTTCAGAGTGTCAACAAAGGGTTGCTTAAGAACTAAAGGTAATAAATCAGGATCAGGAAAATACCTATAATCATGAGCTTCTTCTTTTGAACGCATGGAACGTGTTTCGCCCCTATTCGAATCAAAAAGTCTAGTTTCTTGATCTACTACACCCCCATCCTCAATAATTTCAATTTGTCTACGTGCTTCAAAATCTATTGCCTGACGAACAAATTTTAATGAGTTTACATTTTTAATTTCACAACGAGTGCCTAAAACATCACCAGGATGACGAACTGATACATTTACATCAGCACGCATTGATCCTTTGGACATTTCTCCATCACAAGTTCCTAAATAGCGAAGAATAGAACGTAATTTCCCAAGATAAGCTGCTGCCTCTTCAGCAGATCGTAAATCTGGTTTTGAAACAATTTCCATCAAGGCAACACCTGATCGATTTAAATCTATATAGGATTTATTTGGGTGCTGATCGTGTATTGACTTACCTGCATCTTGTTCTAAGTGTAAACGCTCTATACCAATATCAAAACTATTGCCATCAGAGAGGTTAATATTAATTTTACCTTCACCCACAATGGGATAAGAAAACTGACTTATCTGATAACCCTGCGGTAAATCTGGATAAAAATAGTTTTTTCTATCAAAAATTGAGTGCAAATTAATCTTAGCCCCCAAACCAAGTCCAGTAAGAACTGCTTGGCGCACACATTCCATGTTAATCACCGGTAACATGCCTGGCATTGCAGCATCTACTAAGCTAACCTGACTGTTCGGCTCTGCACCGAATTCAGTTGATGAGCCAGAGAATAACTTTGATTCAGAGGAAACTTGAGCATGCACCTCAAGACCCACAATTATCTCCCAGTCATCTTTATCACCAGCTAATAAATTTTCTTTTCTATGACCGATGCGAGTAGTTATATGGCCTGTAAGATGATCAGGAGTGGCTTCATTAGTCATGACTTTGTATCTCACATCTATCCAGAGATTATATTATTTACATCAGGTTTTACATTAAATTCAGCCGCTGTCTCAATTACATCTGCAATACGTAATACCGTTTGTTCTGTAAATGCTGGGCCTACCACATGAAGTCCCAGGGGAAGCCCCTCTTTATTGATCGCAGCGGGAATAGAAATAGCCGGTAATCCAGCCATAGAAGCTGGTACAGTAAAAATATCGTTCAAATACATAGCGATGGGATCTTCCATCTTATCACCAATAGCAAAAGCTGCTGAAGGAGTTGTGGGGGTAAGGATAGCATCACATTCTTTCCATACAGAATTAAAATCGTTAGTGATTTGAGTTCTTACCTTTTGGGCTTGAAGATAATAGGCATCATAGTAGCCAGCAGATAAAACGTAGGTACCAATCATAATACGACGCTTTACCTCATCACCAAATCCGGCAGCTCGAGTTTTTTCATATGTGTCAATAAGATCTTCACCCTCAACTCGTAAACCATAACGAATGCCATCATATCTAGCTAAATTTGAAGAAGCTTCTGCAGGCGCAATAATGTAGTAACTTGGTAAAGCGTATTTTGTATGGGGAAGAGATATATCCACAACCTCTGCTCCTGCGTCTATTAACCAAGCCCTCCCCTGCTGCCAAACATTTTCTATTTCATCAGGCATTGAATCTAACTTATATTCCGATGGAATACCAATACGAAGTCCTTTGATATTACCGTTAAGTGATTCCATATAATTGGGTACTGGAATATTGGCACTGGTAGAGTCCTTCGGATCGAAACCAGCCATTTCTCCCAACATTAAAGCGGCATCACATACACTTCGAGTTATGGGACCCGCTTGATCTAAAGAACTTGCAAACGCAATAATTCCCCACCGTGAACACCGCCCATAAGTTGGCTTCAAGCCAACAACACCGCAAAATGAACTTGGCTGCCGAATAGATCCGCCAGTATCCGTGCCTGTAGCTCCTAATGCTAAGCGGGCAGCAACAGCTGCAGCTGACCCTCCCGAAGAGCCTCCTGGAACAAGGTCTTTACCAACTAAATTTCCAGACGATGCTTTCCACGGATTAATACAATTACCATAATAACTTGTTACATTTGCCGACCCCATAGCAAATTCATCCATATTGGTCTTTCCTAACAGAACAGCACCTGCACTCCATAAGTTATT
>JAQWSA010000016.1 GCA_029243445.1 Alphaproteobacteria bacterium | reverse complement strand
CCAACACGAGAGCTAGCAATACAGATCGGACGGGAGTGTAAAGCTTATGGGAAATACCTGCACCTACGTCAGGCACTAATTTATGGCGGTGTTTCACAGAAACCCCAAGTGAAAGCATTAGATCGTGGTGTTGATATTGTTATTGCTACTCCAGGACGTTTACTTGATTTAATTAACCAGAAATGTCTTAGATTAGATAAAGTAGAGTTTTTTGTACTCGATGAAGCAGACCGTATGTTAGATATGGGTTTTTTACCCGATATAAATAAAGTTATAAGTAAGCTTTCTAAAACACGTCAGTCATTACTTTTCTCTGCCACTATGCCCAGTGCAATAGCTAGCCTTGCAAAACAAATATTAGCTAATCCATTAAGCATTGAAGTCGCTCCACAAGCCACTCCTATTGAACGTATTCAGCAAAATGTTTATCACTCTCATTCTGGGGAAAAGACGGACCTTCTTATTAGTATTTTATCTGATTCCAGAATGTCTAGGGTTTTAGTTTTTACAAGAACTAAGCATAGAGCTAATAGGGTGGTTGAAAAATTAGCTAAATCAGGGATAAAAGCAGATGCTATTCATGGTAATAAATCTCAATCTGCCCGCCAGTTAGCTCTTAAAAAGTTTCGTAGCGGTAATATAAGGGTTTTAGTTGCTACTGATATAGCAGCTCGTGGTATAGATGTGGATAGTGTAAGCCACGTCATTAACTATGAACTTCCTAATGAACCAGAAAATTATATTCATAGAATTGGAAGAACAGCGCGTGCCGGAGCTGATGGGGTGGCATTGTCTTTTTGCGATCCTTCAGAAAGAGTCTATCTTCATGATATTGAACATTTAATAGGTATTAAAATCATGGTAGTAGGCAAAGAGTTACCAGGTATATCTGGTTCAGGAAAAGCTAAACCGAAGAAATCGCGAAAGTATAGTTGGAAGCAACGTAACAGGAATATTAGAAATTCGAATGGAACAAATAATCGTAAAAAAATTGTTTCTAACCGCGGTCGCAAGCAACAGGCAGCTACTTAAACTTATAACTTATTTATTTATAATATTATAAAGAGTATTATTCTGCTGGTCTTGAACTCCAACCGATATAGCTGGCTATTGTAGCTAAGAGTTGCAATATAAAAATAACCAAAGCTAGTGGTAAGTGATTTGTTGATGGAAGTGAACCTACTGCTATAGTTACTAGGGCTGCAATTCCATATTGTGAAAGTCCGTTAAGTGCTGCCCCTGTTCCAGCATAATGGGGCAGAACACTGACTGATGCAGCCATTGCATTAGGAAATGTCATGGCGAGACCAATGGTAAATATAAACATTGGCGCTATTGCTGATATGGGTGTAAATATTCCTAATAAGGGTAAAGCTAAATAAATACTTGCACCACAAAGTCCTACGGATGTGCCGATTACTATCATCCTATTAACACCGAGCTTAGCGGTTAGTAATATTGTACTAGCATATCCGCAGAAAGCTCCTGAAGTCCCGGTTAGCATCAAATAGCCAAATTGATCTGGGCTAACTCCGTAACTATTAATAAGAATAATAGGAACTCCAGCAAACCAAGCAAATACCGCTCCGCTTACAAAACCAATATTTAGATTATAAGCGACAAATACGCGCTGGCCAATCAGCGAACGGTATCCTATGGCCATTGATTTTAAATTACTAACAAAACTTCCTCCTTGAGATTTATGAGATTCATCCATAAATATGGCGCAATAACCAAATAACGCAATTCCTAGAAGCCCAAGGAAAATAAAAGAAGCCTGCCACCCAAACTGCGTATGTAGGTAACCACCGAGAGCAGGTGCAGAAGCGGGTGCGAAAGCCATCACAGATGATATGATTGCTAATGCACGGGCAGATTCTTGACGATTATAAAGATCACGAACCATTGATCTTACCATGACCATAGATCCTGCAGCTCCAATACCTTGCAGAATACGACAAAGTATTAACATCGTCATTGAATTAGAGGCGGCACAGGCAAGGCTAGCTATAATATAAATTCCTAGTCCCCACAATAGAACTGGTCTTCGTCCATAGCGATCTGCGATACCACCATAAAAAAAGTGAGCCGTTGCATAGGCAACTAAAAAAGAAATAAGAGTACCCTGAACCGAAAATACGGTTACCCCAAAATCTTTTGCTATATCCGGCATAGATGGCAAAAAAACATTATACGCAATAGCGCTACACGATATTAGTGCTGTCATTAAAGGAATTGTTGGTGGCTTGCGAATAATATTAATAAACCCACTAAAATTAATTATATGACATAAAACTCGTTATATATGCTTAGTGTCTTTCCATAGTATTAGAATGAACTAACTTTAGTGAAAACGGTTTTTCATCGTTATATACTTATTTGATATACTCAGTTTTCAAATTATATACCCTCTATCATTAGATAGATTCTAAATGATCTTTATTGGATTATTTTATTTAGTGTTTTTGCGCTTAAACTTACTTTTATGCTTATTTTTCTTTCTAGTTAAACTGCTTCGTTGAGTTGAAAACTTATTATCTTTATTCAAAGGGTCTAACTCTTGCATTTCTAGGCGTCGGATCTCATCTCTTAGTCTAGCAGCTTCCTCGAACTCTAGATTTGATGCTGATTCTTGCATCCTTTTTTCAAGATTTTGTATGTGTGTTTTGAGATTGTTTCCAATTAATTGGATGGTTTTAGAATCTCCTGTTTCTATAGTTACCCTATCACGTTCAAATACGCTATTAAGTATATTATCAATGTTACTGCTAATAGATTCTGGAGTAATACCATTAGCTAAATTATATTCATGCTGCTTTTTACGACGTCTATTGGTTTCTTCTAGTGCTAGCTTTAAGCTATTTGTAATTGTATCAGCATAGAGAATAACTCGTCCGTCTATATTACGTGCGGCTCTTCCAATTGTTTGAATTAAGGATGTTCTAGACCTCAAAAAACCTTCTTTATCGGCGTCTAGAATAGCTACTAAAGCGCACTCAGGTATATCAAGACCTTCGCGCAAAAGATTGATTCCTATTAATATATCAAATACGCCTAGCCTCAAATCGCGCAGTATTTCTATTCTTTCTAGTGTTTCGATATCAGAGTGCATATATCTTACGCGCAAACCTTGTTCGTGCATGTACTCAGTGAGATCCTCTGACATACGTTTTGTTAATGTTGTAACTAATACTCGCATTCCTGCTGCTGCTACATTACGACATTCTGCAATTAGATCATCAACTTGGGACTCTACCGGTCTAATAATACACACTGGATCTATAAGACCTGTCGGACGAACAATTTGTTCAGCAAATACGCCTCCAGATTGTTCAAGTTCCCAATTCCCTGGAGTGGCTGATAAGTAAATAGTATCCGGGCGCATGTCATACCACTCTTCAAATTTAAGAGGTCGATTATCTATACAAGATGGAAGACGAAAGCCAAAATTCGCTAGTGTTGTTTTCCTAGATAAATCTCCACGAAACATCCCTCCTATTTGGGGTACCGTAATATGGGATTCATCAACAAAAAGAATAGAATCGTTAGGTAAATATTCAAATAGTGTTGGAGGTGGTTCTCCTGGTTCGCGACCAGTCAGATGACGGGAATAGTTCTCAATTCCAGCACAAGACCCAGTTGCTTGCATCATCTCTAGGTCAAATGTGGTACGTTGTTCTAGTCTCTGAGCTTCTAATAGTTTGTTATGTTTATTTAATTCTTCCAGTCGAATAATTAATTCAGCTTTAATTGTTTTAACAGCCTGATCTAATGTAGGTTTTGGTGTTATGTAGTGGGAGTTAGCAAATATTTTTATTTCACTGAGATCAGCAGTTTTTTCTCCGGTAAGAGGATCAAATTCATAAATTGCTTCAATCTCATCACCGAATAAAGATAACCTCCAGGCTCTATCTTCTAGGTGAGCAGGAAAAATCTCTATAGTATCACCCCGTGACCTTAAAGTTCCTCTATAAAAATCTGTATCATTACGTCTATATTGTAGCTCTGTAAGGTCTCTGAGAATATTTGTGCGGTCGGCTTGTTCCCCTATCCTATAGCTCTTAGTCATTTTTAGATATGATTCGGCATCCCCTATGCCATATATGCATGAGACAGAAGCAACTATAATAACGTCTCTTTGTTCAAATAATGCGCGGGTAGCGGAGTGCCGCATTCGATCAATTTGTTCATTAATAGACGATTCTTTTTCTATATATGTATCTGAACGTGGGACATATGCCTCTGGTTGGTAATAATCATAATAGGAAACAAAATATTCAACTGCGTTGTTTGGAAAAAAATTTTTCATCTCTGCAAATAACTGTGCAGCTAGTGTTTTGTTAGGTGCTAATATTAATGCGGGTCGTCTAGTTATTGCTATTGCTTGGGCAATTGTAAAAGTTTTTCCAGAACCCGTTACTCCTAGAAGGACTTGGTCATGATCTCCCTGTGCTAAACCACTGACAAGATCTTTTATAGCCTTAGGTTGATCTCCCGCGGGTTGGTACTCTGACACGAGGTCAAAATTCGCTGGTGTATGGCCAGCGGGATGATCATTAATGAATTTACGGGCAGGCATCTTGTTTGTCGCCAGTAAATAATTTGTTTGAATTTCAGCATTATTGGCCATTGTATCTATTTATTATTAAAGTCATTGAGAACTATTTCTATCAGGATTTTATTTTAGGATGCCAGGTTCTTTTAACCATAATCACACAAAACTCTTATTTATAAATCAGCAAATAATACATTTACTTTATAAACAATACTCCATAATTAATTTATAAAATAATGGAATATTTTAATAGTTATGAATCTAATACCAATATTTTGTCTTTCCAACCTTGTATAGATTTGGAATGGATAATAAGTTTGCGATTATATGTTTGAATTAAGTAGGACTAAAATATGGGATTTCTTGCTGATAGGCTAAGCAATATTAAGCCATCTCCGACTATTTCTATTAATGTTTTGTCTCAGTCAATGAAGGCGGAAGGGCGCGATGTAATAGGTTTAGCTGCAGGAGAACCAGATTTTGATACTCCTCAAAACATTAAAGATGCAGCACTTAAAGCAATGAATGAAGGCAAGACTAAATACGCACCTCCGGCAGGCATCCCACTATTACGTGAAGCGATTTGCGAGAAACTTAAGGTAGATAACGAGTTGGACTATACTCCTGAGCAGATAAGTGTTGGCTGTGGAGGCAAACAGACAATTTATAATGCTTTAACTGCAACGGTAAATCCGGGCGATGAAGTAATAGTGATGGCCCCATATTGGGTGTCTTATACGGATATTACATTACTCTGTGGCGGAGTACCTGTGGTTGTTGAATGTTCGGCAGAAAATAATTTTAAAATAACCCCGGCACAGCTGGAAGCGGCAATAACACCTAAGACCAAATGGTTAATGATGAACTCACCGTGTAACCCAAGTGGTGCAGTTTATTCTTCTAGCGAACTGAAAGCTTTAGGTGAAGTTCTAAAGAATAATCAGCACGTTTGGCTAATGCCAGACGATATGTATGAAAAAATTCTTTATGACGGAGTTAATTTCTGCACAATTTCTCAAGTGGTTCCAGAGTTAGCCGATCGAACGCTAACGCTTAATGGTATGTCTAAGGCCTACTGTATGACAGGCTGGAGAGTAGGATATGCCGCTGGTCCAACTGATTTAATTAAGTCAATGAATATGATTCAATCGCAATCGACGACTTCAACTTCCACAATATCTCAGTGGGCTGCTATAGAGGCATTAACCGGCCCGCAAGATTTTATAGAAGAGAATAATAAAATATTTAAAGAACGCCGAGATATAGTAGTCTCGATGTTAAATCAGGTAAACGGAATAGAGTGTGATACGCCACAGGGTGCTTTTTATGTGTATCCATCTGTAGCTGGCTTAATTGATAAAATTACCCCAGAAGGTACAAAACTTAAAACTGATGCGGACATAGTCACATATTTTCTTGAAAAAGAAGGTGTAGCTGCAGTTCATGGTGAGGCGTTTGGTTTATCGCCATATTTTCGAATTTCCTATGCAACTGAAACAAAAATATTGGAAGAAGCCTGCAACCGTATCCGAAGGGCTTGTGAATGTCTCAAATAGATAAATACTGTCAATTTAGATAGCTTCTTATAGAATATAATCTTATTATAAATTAGCTTTTTTTGATAATTAAATACTAATAAATAATTTATTCCATAGTAATATTTGTCTTTTTTTCTGGACTCACACGCATAATAAGTGAAACGATAAATAAGCTTAAAATCATAAGAGTGTTTATTGTATCAGCCTCTGCCTTGTGGAGACGAATAAATGGCGAACACTGACAGCGTAGGCTCGCGATGCGTTGCGCTTGTGGGCCCTTATTTAAGTGGAAAAACTACTTTGCTCGAAGCAATGTTAGCAGCAACTGGTGCCATTAAGCGTAAGGGTGCTGTTAAAGAGCATAATACAATTGGAGACTTTTCTCCAATTGCGCGAAAACGTCAAATGAGCATTGAGTTAAATATGGCCCATTGTCAGTTTATGGGTGAAAATTGGTCGATTATTGACTGTCCAGGTTCTGTTGAATTCTCGCAAGATGGACGAAACGCTCTGATGGCAGCTGATATAGCGGTAGTGGTTGTTGAATGTGATTCAAACAAAGCAAAAATCGTTTCACCAATTTTAAAATTTTTAGCAGACAATTCCTTACCCCATTTAATTTTTATTAATAAAATAGATAATCCTATATCGTCACCTGAAGAAACAATGAAGGCAATCCAGGAAGTGACAGCTTTACCTTTGGTGCTACGGCATCTTCCTATTAGAAACGCAGATAAAACCACCGGCTATGTAGACCTTATAAGCCAGCGTGTTTATTCTTATAAATCCGGCCAACAATCAAGTGTAGTTGAAGTGCCGGCTGAGCTGTCTGATTTACAATCTATAGCTCGACAAAACCTTTTAGAATCGCTTGCTGATTTTAATGATGAGTTACTAGAAAAACTTTTAGAAGAAATAGTACCTAATGAAAAAGATGTATATAAACAGCTTGTAGAAAACTTAGCCTCCGATAAATTGATACCCGTAATGATAGGAGCAGGAGAAACTCAGAGTGGTGTTTTTAGGCTCTGGAAATCATTGCGTCATGATACTCCACATGTTTCAAAAACAGCATTTAGGAGGGGCTTCGCCTCCAATGATGAAACATTAATTCAGGTTTTTAAAACTACTCAAGCTAAGTCGGGTAAGTTGAGTTATGCACGTGTATGGTCTGGAAGTTTGCATGACGGTATGCAATTGAGTGGAAAACGTGTTGGAGGTTTATTTAAGGTTTTTGGTAATGAACTGCTAAAAATTAAAGATTCTTGTGCTGGCGATGTAGTTGCGTTAGGTCGATTGAAAGAAGTTAAAACAGGTGATGTGTTATCTCATAAAGAGATTAGTGAGGATGGTAATCCTTGGCACTCTGCCTTGCCACCCGTCTATTCTGTATCTCTTAAGGCTGAGAATCATGATGATGAAGTAAAATTATCCTCTTCTCTGGCTAAGTTAGTTGAAGAAGATCCTTCGTGCTCTATTGAGCATAACGCAGAGACTCATGAGTTATTACTGCATGGTCAAGGTGAAATACATCTATCAGTTTCTAAAGAGCAGCTAGCTGAAAAATATAATGTTCATGTAGTGATGGAGCTACCAAACATCCCTTATAAAGAAACTATTAGTAAGCAGATAGTGCAGCATGCTCGACATAAGAAACAAAGTGGCGGACACGGGCAATTTGGCGATGTAAAGGTTGAAATTAGTCCAAAGCAACGGGGTAAGGGCTTTCAGTTTAGTAATCGTGTTGTAGGCGGTACAGTTCCTAAACAATATATTCCGTCAGTTGAAACTGGAGTTAGAAATTATATAGAACAGGGACCACTTGGCTTTCCGGTTGTTGATATATCTGTATGTTTGTTTGATGGTCAGTATCATGCAGTGGACTCATCTGATATGGCGTTTCAAATGGCGGCACAAGCTGCTATGCGAGAGGGTTTGCCTAAATGTAATCCAATCTTACTTGAGCCTATATGTAAGGTAGAAATTGATACACCTTCTGAGACTACAAGTAAGGTAAATCAGATAGTTAGTGGTAGGCGTGGGCAGTTACTTGGATTTGAGTCCAAAGAAAATTGGCATGGTTGGGATATGGTGAATGCGTATTTGCCGCAAGCGGAAATATCTGACCTAATTATTGAGCTACGCTCGCTAACACAAGGCACAGGAAGTTTTCGTTATTTATTTGACCATTTCCAAGAACTATCAGGCCGCGAAGCCGAAATAATAATTTCTAACCGGCGACAGTATCTATCTTCTTAGATTAACTCTTAGATATATATTCATAGTATTATAATAAATTATAATACTATGTTGTATATTTGGTTATTAGTCCTAAATATTTATTAAATTGGTTAATGAATATTAGGCTAGACTATCTATAAGTTAGATATAAGTTCAGATGCTAGTCGGAGTTCCTAGTTTATAAATTCAATTATATATAATTAGTTTGATAAATTGAGATCAAAATGGAAATTTTTGAGAATATTATAGATGCTGTTGGGCAAACCCCGCTTATAAGGCTTAATAAAGTTGTACCTGATGGAGCAGCAAATATTTTAGTTAAGTGCGAATATATGAATCCGAGCGGTTCAATCAAAGACCGTATGGCTTCATTTATCATTGATAATGCCGAGAAACAGGGTTTACTAAAACCCGGGGGCACTATTGTTGAAAATACTTCCGGTAATACAGGCCAGAGTCTGGCTATGGTCGCAGCCGTAAGAGGGTATCGTTGTATATTTACTCTGCCAGATAAGATGAGCCAGGAAAAAATAGACACAATGAAGGCCTATGGAGCAGAGGTTGTAATAACACCGACAGATGTTCCAGGTGATTCACCAGATCATTATGTTAATACTGCTAAAAGGATAGCAGCTGAGACTCCAGGTGCCTTTTACGTCAATCAATATCATAATGAATGGAATATTGAGGCTCATCGCCAATTTACTGGTCGAGAAATTTATGATCAGACAGATTCTGGAGACTTTGACGTTTTTATGGGGGGTACGGGAACAGGCGGAACTGTATCTGGCGTTGGGCGATGGTTTAAAGAACATGCACCTCAAGTTAAAATTATAGGGGTCGATCCTATGGGGTCGGTACATTACCATTTATTTCATACAGGAAACTTACCTAAAGCTTATGTTTATCAGGTTGAAGGAATTGGTGAAGATATTAAATGCGATGCAATGGATTTTACAGTAGTTGATGATATGCGGCAGGTTAATGATAAACAATCTTTTGATATGGCTAGACGGCTCTTACGAGAAGAAGGTTTATTTTGTGGTGGCTCGTCAGGTTCAATTATTCATGCTGCCATTGATGTAGCAAAAGAAATTGGAGCTAATAAAACTATAGTTGCAACTTTATGTGATTCTGGAACACGGTATATATCTAAGTTTTTCTCTGATAAATGGATGAAAGAAAATGGTTTTTTGTAATTTGTCGTAGAAAGAATAATTTAAGAGATAAACTTAAAAAAAATAAAAGTATGAAACTATATCAGATTTTGAGAATGCACGTTAATTTAAGTTACTCTATTTTGCAGTTAATAAATAAAATTTACGTTTAACGTTGGTAAAAGGACTAATAATCAGATTAAATAATCTAGTTAAATGGCATTTTTTTAGTATGTATGTATTATTAGATTCACTAAGCATTATTTTATGAAAATAAATTATTAGTATTTATATTTTTATCTTAAAAGAGAAACTAAATTATGACCCAGATAGATGCTGATACTCAGATCCAACTAGAAGCTGAAACATATCGAACTTTAGTAAAACATCTGAGAGATAATCCGGAAGTACAGAACATTGACCTTATGAATTTAGCCGATTTTTGCCGTAATTGTCTCTCAAAGTGGTATAAAGCTGCTGCGGATGATAAAGGTATAGAATTAGACTATGAAGTAGCGCGGGAACTAGTTTATGGTATGCCTTATAGTGAGTGGAAGGCAAAATATCAAAAAGAGATGACACCTGAACAAAAACTAAGATATGAAACTAAGAAGTCATAAATTTCTGAAGAAAGACCAATATTATGAATTATTAATTCCCAATCTAAAATATACTAAAAGGGATTAATATTAAGTTAGTAAAAATATCTTAGGCACAATTTATATATAAAATTTTTGAAACTGGAGAGACTAAAGATGGTCGATACTGGCAGTTTTGCTGCAGATCGCTTGCGGACTATTATTGAACGTATAGAGAGGTTGGAAGAGGATAGAGCAGCACTTAATTCTGATCTCAAGGAGGTTATGTCTGAGGCAAAGGGGGCAGGTTTTGATACTAAAACTATAAGGCAAATTGTTCGTTTACGTAAACTTGAACCCACAGAACGTATTGAACAGGAGCAACTGCTAGAAATATATAGATCTGCAGTTGGGCTATAAAAATTTATTAGTAATGTAACCGGCCCCCGTCAATATTAATCATTTGACCCGTCATAAAGTCACTATCGGGTGAAGCTAAAAATAATAAAGCACCGATTAGGTCTTCAGGTAGCATATCACGTTGAAATACACGGAGACCCCTATTCCATTCCCTAACGTCTTGATAATCAGGATGATCTGAGAGTCCTTCCGATTCGGTTAGGCCTGGTGCTATAGCATTGACACAAATATTATCATCGCCTAGTTCTCTTGATAATGAGCGTGTCATGGCCATAATTGCACCTTTTGAAGTTACATAGTGCAAGAAATGTGGAACGCCACCCAATATTGTTCCCGAACTTATATTTATGATTTTACCACGTCCACAGCGTCGCATACTTGGTACAACAGCTTTAGTAGCCTGAAAGGTACCACGTACATTTACTAACATTACTTTATCCCATTCATCTTCGCTAATTTTTTCAAATCCTTTCCGTCTTAACTCTACAAATAAAGCCGCATTATTAACCAATATCTCGATGGGGCCATAATCGGATTCGGACTTTTCTACTAAATTATTTAAAGCCATGTTATCGGTTACATCACAAACTTGGGAAATTGCAGTCCCACCATTTTCTATGATGGATTTAACTACAGGTTGACAGTCTA
>JAQWSA010000015.1 GCA_029243445.1 Alphaproteobacteria bacterium | reverse complement strand
GATTTACCAGCACCATTTGGGCCGATTATCGCGCGAATTTCACCCTTATAAATATCAAAGCTAACATCGCTTCATGCCTGAACACCTCCAAAGGCTAACGACACTTCAGCAATATCTAGTAAAACTCTTTTATGTTCTCCTTGAAAGGAGAGGGATTCTGATTCTGTCATATCTATTGCCAATTACTATTCAGCATGTTTTTTAAGCATCTCATTATTCGGCAGCTATTTTCTTATCGAAATCAAATAATTGAGCATTACGTATCATAACATCAGCCGTGATCAGTCCTTTACGTCCATCTTCGAACACCAATTCCGTTGATATCTGACAATGGCTTTCTATTCCATAAAGTGCATCAATTGTATTTTTATATTTTTCAGCTATAAAATTACGCCGCACTTTACGTGTACGAGTTAACTCTCCATCATCAGCATCAAGCTCTTTATGCAATAGTAAAAAGCGTTTTATTTGAGCACCAACTAAGTTTGGCTCTTGGGCCAACTCACTATTTATTTGATCAACGTCTTCCTGAATTAGGTCATAAACTGCTGGCAGAGCTGCTAGCTCTTGATAACTAGAATAAGCAACGCCATTGCGTTCAGCCCAATTTCCAACAGCTTCTGCATCAATATTAATTATTACTGCACAAAATTCCCGCTGATCTCCGAAAGCTACTGATTCCTTAATATTTGAAAAAAACTTTAACTTATTTTCGATATATTTAGGAGCAAACATTGTACCATCAACAAGTTTCCCTACATCTTTTGCTCGATCAATAATTTTAAGGTGACCGTCCTCACCAACTAAACCAGCATCCCCAGTATAAACCCAGCCATCGCTTGTTTTAGTTTTAGCTGTTTCCTCAGGATCTTTAAAATACTCTTTAAAAACCCCGGGACTACGGAACATTACTTCGCCGTTTTCTGAAAGTTTAATTTCCACTCCCGGCGTAGGAACGCCAACTGTGTCTGGTTTAACTTCTCCATTTGGCTGTACCGTTATAAATACGCTAGCCTCAGTAGACCCATATAATTGTTTTAAGTTAATACCCAAAGAACGATAAAAAGTAAAAATATCGGGCCCAATAGCCTCTCCAGCTGTATAACCTACTCGAATTCGGCTAAACCCTAGGGTGTTTTTAAGCGGTCCATAAATTAGTATATTTCCAATGCCATACATAATTTGGTTAAATAATGATACAGGACGATTATCAAGAATATCAGGGCCTACCCGCCTAGCTAATGCCATAAAATAATCAAATAACTTACGTTTTATTCTACTAGAATCAGCCATGCGTATCATTACAGAGGTTAATATATTTTCATAAATTCGCGGTGGAGCAAAAAAATATGTTGGCCCTAACTCTCTAAGGTCCGTTAACAAAGTTTCAGGAGATTCCGGGCAAGAAACACAAAAGCCAACAACATATGATTGAGCATAAGACAAAACGTGATCACCCACCCATGCCATAGGTAAATAAGCAAGACATTCATCTTTTTCATTCAGACCTTCTTGATTAGCAGCATTTATAGAGGTTTGTATAATAGCATCATGGGTTAAGACAACGCCTTTAGGTTTTCCTGTAGTACCTGAGGTGTAGAGAATAATTGAAGTATCGTTTCCTTTTCCCTTAGTAACTTCATCATCAAAATAAGTAGGGTTATCAATACCAAAATTTTTACCTAACTCGAGAATATCGTTCATATCGTGCAAATATTCTTGAGTATAGTTGCGCATTCCACGCGGCTGATCATATATTATAGTTTCTAGAAGTGGACAGTCGTCTAATATAGATAATAGCTTATCAACCTGCTCTTGATCCTCAACTACAGCAAACCTAACCGAAGCATGCTCTAAAACAAATTTTATCTCATCGGCAACAGAGTCTTGATACATGGGAACCGGAATTGCACCCAAGGATTGGGCACCGGCCATTGTCCAGTAAAGTCTAGGACGGTTATCTCCTATAATAGCTACAGAATCCCCACGAACCAAGCCAAGTGAAGCGAGACCATTTGCTAGAGCGGCCACCTCTTCAGCCACCTCATTCCACGTCCAGGATTGCCAAATACCAAAATCTTTTTCACGCATAGCAACACGTGATGAACGTAATAAAGAATGACTCTTTAAAAGCTTCGGAAATGTATCCAGTTGAGACAAAATAGTCTTATCTGATCCAAGTGGTTTAATAGCGTCAGTCTCTTCGCTAGTTCTCGCCAGCTTTACATCTATCATCGCTATTCTCGTTGCTATGACTAGCTAAGTTTACAATTTCTAGCTAGTTATGGTTTCGATACCTGCTTTTATATTTATATAATTCTTTGAAGTTTCTTTTTTCTTCTATCACTCCTAATTCATCGAACGCTTATGGACAATCAGTCTATAGTTGGAATACATAAATTAATTATTCACGAAATCCTGGGTTAATTGTATCTAACTTACGCAGGTGTCCCGGCCAATCACGTACAGAAATATTAACATTCTTATCAAACTGTTTGGCAGCATGCTCGCAAACCTCGTCGGAAGGAATAATTAATTTTGCGCCAGAAGCCATAGCCTGAAGCTGACTACGCGCACATTTTTCCATATAAAATACTAATGAAAATGCCTCATCAATAGTACGACCAGCTGTAAGGAGTCCATGATTACGTAATACCATACAATAGTGAGACCCTAAATCATTCGCTAAACGTTCACGTTCATCTAGATTGAAAGCAAGTCCTTCATAATCGTGATAAGCAACCCTATTATAAAGACGCATTGCATGCTGGCTTATAGGTAAAAAACCACATTCAATTGCAGAAATTGCCATTCCAGCAACGGAGTGTGTGTGTAAAACACAATTTATATCTTCTCTCGCCGCATGTACTGCACTATGTATGGTATAGCCAGCAGGATTAATTTTGTATGGGCTATCACTTAGCACGTTGCCGTCTATGTCAACCTTGATGAGACTGGACGCAGTGATTTCATTGAACATCAGGCCAAACGGATTTAGAAGAAATGCTTCTTCTTCAGGTATTTTAGCTGAAATATGAGTGCGGGTCATATCGGACATATCATAAAGATCGACTAACCGATAACAAGCTGCCAGATTAACGCGTGTTTTCCATTCTTCATGACTAACTTGACCATGGGCCGAAGGTATATCACCTAAGGGAGCAAAATCTTCTATATTTGCAACACTAGCCACAATAAATACTCCTTATAATATTTTAATTGTATTATCTTTTGTTATAAAGATTTGCTTAGCAGAAAAACTCTATTTCTCATCAAAAACATTACAAATTTGGGTACCCAGGCCTTCGGCATTTGCTTCGACAATATCACCATCCTTAAGGTAAGTACCTTTCCCATGTCCAACTCCTTCAGGTGTACCCGTCGAAATAATGTCTCCTGGATAAAGTGAAATTTGAGCCGAGGCATGCTCAATCTGTTCTTCAACTGAGAAAACCATTTCTCCTGCCAGATCATTTTGTTTGATTTGTCCGTTAACTATAAGAGATAGCTGGATATTTCGATAATCATCAATAAATTCAGCGGGTACAAAATATGGTCCCATAGGGGCAAAGGTATCATGGCTTTTACCCGTAAACCAATCAGTTCGCAATGTTGGCCAATCAGGGCGGCTTTGTGCATCTCTTGCCGTCACATCGTTTGTAGTCATATATCCTGCAACATATTCTAAAGCTTTTTCAGCTGGTACGCGCTTAGCTATTTGACCTATGGCTAGCGCTAACTCCACTTCCCAATCCACTTTCTTAGATTCGGGTGGCAATATAATATTATCAAAAGCCCCAACCAAAGCACTTGGTGATTTAAGGAAAGAATAAGGCCTTACACGCGTTTTATCTCTATCAAGCATATTATCACGTTCATCATTATTTTGAGCAGTACCAGCATTCAACATTTCTCTAATATGGCCTCCATAATTTGCAGCAGCATAAATCATTTTTCCTGGCTTTAATATTGGCGGCAATACCTTAAGATCAGATAGTTTTTTTATTCCTCCCCAATCAGCAGCATCTCTGCCTTCATCGCGTACAAATTCAGTAATATATCTAAGCCCATCAAAGTTGGTTTCCCAATTGTTTAGCATTCCCTGAATACTCGCCGTCGTAGATAAAATATCCTTTCCATAAGCTTTAGTTAAAAAGGGTAAATTATAAATTTCTTCATCTAAAACCAATCCCACATAAGGGCTTTTACCATTAATTGAAAAGGTTCCTAATTTAAATTCGATGTTAGTCATTTATATTTCCTATCATATTCTGACATTAATATGGTTACCAATCATATCCTGGATTAGAACGTGCTAAACCATCATATAAATCTAGTACGCGCTGAAACCATTCGTAGATAGGGTCTTGAGATTTAATAATTGCAAAGGAACTTACCGTCCGCGCCCAAATAAATGGACTGAGAGCTACGTAATCTGCATAGGATGGATAATCACCGCCCAAAAAAGGAGATTCAGACAAAACTTTTCGCATAGGCTCTAGTCTTTCATATAAATCCAAAAGCCGGTGTTCGCGTCCTTCCTGTATACCGTTAATGTTACGACCAACTCGCTTGCTACGTGTCATATGGAAATACTCTTTATCTTCTGGAGTTAACTGGGCATATATATCCTCAACAATCATCGTGAAAACCAACGAGCTAATTCTACTAACAGACCATTCCTGTATAAAAAGGGCGTGCTGATATCCATCGCTACCTCCTAATAAGGGCAGACGATCAGAATACTTCTCATCAAGATAGTTTGCTATAGTCCAGCTATCAAATATCCAGGTGCCGTTATCATCTATAACCGGCACAGTCGTAAAAGATCGATCACCAATATCACTTATTTCCGTAAATCTTGTTGGTATCGTTTGAAAGCTTAACCCCTTATGGGCCAATGCCATTTTCGTTCGCCAACAATTAGAGCTGAATCTGCGGTCATCTTGACCAACCAAATCATATAATAAAATAGTCATATGAATTACCTTAAATGAGTTCAAAAATAAAACTTAATAATAAAACAGTTCATTCAATCAAAAAAATACTATTAGACATCCTTTGAAAAGTTAGTTGTAAATTCAGGACCTACCTTTTCTGCAAACTGCTTCAGCACTTCATGGCGTAGCTCTCGTGGAACACCGACGGTAGCGGGATGAACTATTATATGGTTAAAACCAATACCCACAAGTTTTTCAACTTGATCACATATTTTCTTTGGTGATCCCACAAGATTATGGCTAGAAAAATTATCAATATTATCTGGGTTAGATAACAAATTAAGGTTTTTAAAAAAACGGCTGAATTGCTCATACCCCTTAATGTTAATCCAAAAATCAGATTCAGCTTCATAGTGATCCGATTGTAGTTTAAAAAACTTAGATAAATGTATTCGTGCCAAATCCATCGCTTCATCATCACTCTCAGCTAATATCGTATGGGCCATAACTGGCCTTCTCGTGTCACTAGGATAACCGCTTAAGCTAGCCTGCTGATCCCAAGCATTCATAGCCTTTTCAAGAACATGAAACGGAAATTGACATGTGTTCAGTGGAGCTAATCCCATCTCAGCCATGATAGTAGCACTTTGCGGGCTACCAAGTGCTCCATATAAGTGAATTCGCTCGGTATTTGGAGTTGGACGAATTTTTATTTTACGGTTTGTATTAAAATACTTTCCTGAATAACAAAATTCATCACCGTTTAGGCCTCTTTTTAGAACCTCATAACAATCTTTGAAACGATCACGAGCCTCCTCCATATTTATATCAAATACATCATACTCAAGCTTAGCTGTACCACGCCCTAGACCTAAGTAGAGGTTTCCACTGCACAAATTACTTAACATAGCGATTTCACCAGCCAAGCGGACTGGATTATACCAAGGCGCCACTAAAACCGCCGCACCAAATCCAAGCCCTGGAAACTGAGGAGCTAGGTTGGCCATAAACATAAGGGGGCTGGGTGTAGGAAAATAATCCGAGAAATGATGCTCTAGCATCCAAGCACTATCATAACCTAGTGAATAACCTAGTCTACAATCAGTTATAACCTCTTCATAAAGTTGTGCATCAGATAACCCTATAGTTCCGACAGGGGCAACAGCAAAAGCAAAATTCAGGTTTTTAGAAATCATTTTTTGCTCCACTTCATTTCATCTGTTTTTAGCAGCTTATATAAAAAATAACTCAACCCGTTAATAATATTTAATACTGTTTATAAAATGAGAAAAATTATCATTCATTTTACACTTAATCCTACAAATTAAAATCTTATAGTTAATATTCATAAATTAATTATAATTTTTCTGGGGATTTAAAAGCTTAGGATATAACTCCCAAGCCAATTAACATTAACTATATTGAGTAAATATATGATGGAGAATAACACCAATGGTTAAATCATTAGAAAATCAGCAAAAGGACAGAGCTAGGATACAAAAACTATATTTTAATGGACTTAAAGGAGAAAAAGTTTTTGATTTATGGGACTCATTCGACTCAGAATTGGCCTTAGATCTCACCCATTTTATATCAGGGTCAATGTATGCAAGAGAAAAAATTCCACATAAGACAAGACAGCTAACAGTGATAGCTGCTTTAACGGTAATGGGAAAATTAGAAGAACTACAAGTACATATATATGGCGCCTTAAATGTTGGCTGCAAACCTGACGAAATTGCAGAAGTTATATTTCAGATGTTTACTTATGCCGGTGCGCCAGCTGTTAATGACGGTCTAAAAGCATTAAGGGCAGTGATGAATAAAAAAGGTTTAGAAAACCAAAACCTAGAGGAACGTGAGAAAGGCATATAAAAGATGAACATTGATGGTCAATCAGCAATTATAACTGGAGGTGGATCCGGACTAGGCGCTGCAACTTCTGCAGCCTTGGTTGCTGCAGGAGCAAAGGTAGCAATATTAGATCAACATTTTGAGAGTGCCAAAAAAACAGCAGATAAGCTGGGTTGTCTAGCCATAAAATGCGATGTAGGCAGTGCGGATGATGCATGCAAAGCTATTGCACAAGCAAGAAGTATACATGGAATATCTAGTATATTGGTAAACTGTGCAGGCATCGGTCCAGGTGCAGCCGTTGTTGGAAAAACTGGACCTGTGGATCTAGACTGGTTCGAAAAAACCATACGAGTTAACCTTACTGGTACTTTTAATATGATTCGCCTTGTCGCGGCTGATATGATCAAACGGAAATTAAACTCAGAAGTAGAGAAAGGCGTTATAATTAATACTGGCTCAACTTCCGCATATGAAGGGCAAATCGGACAGACCGCTTATGCCGCATCGAAAGCCGGTGTTGTTGGAATGGGCATTGCATTAGCAAGAGAATTTGCTCGAGAACATATTCGCGTGATGACTATATCGCCGGGTCCATTCGATACCCCACTTTTTGAATCTATGCCACCCAAAGCACATCAACGTCTCTTAGAGGCCGCACAATTTCCTAGTCGAGCAGGTAAGCCAAGTGAGTACGCGCAACTTGTTACCAGCATAATTCAAAACCCAATGCTTAATGGCGAATCCATCAGACTTGATGGTGCTATCCGCATGGGACCTAGATAATTTGTTCACTAATTTTTATTTAGCACCCAGCAAACTAATTAAGGGTATTGTTTAAGTAATTATAGGAAAACATAATGTAAAAAAATACACAAATCGAAATATTTAGACTTTTGTAATATTAAAAGTTAAATGTATAGTTAATTAAAATTAAAGACTAAATATTTTTTTAATACGTTTTATTATAGGAATACAAATAATTTTCATCTATTAATCCTATAGAAAGACTTGGCAGATACTACAGCTTATGCTAGAGAACCGGCCGCCCTCTTTAAAAAAGCAACATAATAATTGCAAAGACTATAAAGAAGAGGTCCTGTTAGATTTATGTGAGAACGTTTAAGGAGGTGAGTACCATAGTTCAAGTCGTTGTACGTGATAACAACGTCGACCAAGCTCTCAAAGCGCTTAAGAAAAAAATGCAGCGTGAGGGTGTCTTCCGTGAAATGAAACTCCGTCGGAG
>JAQWSA010000014.1 GCA_029243445.1 Alphaproteobacteria bacterium | reverse complement strand
AAGAATATATATAGCCGGTAAAAATTTTTCAATTGCAGATATCACAGCCTTTTGTGCAATTAGTTTTGCTGAGCGGCTAAAATTTGAAATTCCTGAAGAAGCTATTAATCTTCGAAGATGGTTAGAAAGTGTAAGTAGCCGACCGAGCGCACTAGTTTAAACTGCATATTAACAAAATTTATATAAATACACTAACAATCAATAGGGATGTCCCCTCTAGGGGGCAAAGGTGGACTATATATAACAAGTATTTTTAAGGGCTTATCGCCAGAGTTTGTAATTACGTGTTGAACTTTTGGGGGTATTTCAACAACAGTTCCGGGACCGCAATGCTCGGGGTTTTTGTCATCAAAACTAACTTCCATTTCACCTTCAAGAACATAACAGACCTGACTATGTACATCATGAAAGTGCCTATCTGCACCACAGCCAGGCTCTATCGTTCCGTGGACCATTTCAAAATTTTCGCAGAACGTTTTTTCAATCAAACGAGCATTGCTTGTCCCTGTATGGCCTGGGGGAGTATATTTTTTTATGTCCTGTAGGTGTCTAATTTTTCCAGTTTTAATCATTTATCAGATAAACCTTTTAAAATATTTGACTGTAAAACACGGGTATTTGGATCAGTCATATTAAGTAATACTTGGTCTTGTTCAAGCGTACTGTTATCGGAACCAACTTTTAACCGGTTTATAGATTCTTTGATCATCTGCTGCGCCACTCTTGGTTTCAATGATATTTCTTTTGCCATATCTAACGCCTCTTGCATTACATCATCTACTACATAATCACATAACCCCCACGATAAAGCTGTTTTAGCATCAATTTTTCTAGCTAGAGCCGCGATCAATTTAGCTCTATTTGGGCCCACTAACCGAACCAGTCTTGGAAGAGTTCCCCATGAAAACGTTATACCAAGGTCAACCTCCGGCGCTTTTAGCCAGGCATTACTATGTAAAATACGAAAGTCACAAGAAACTGCGAGAGATATTCCACCACCAACGCAAAATCCTTCAATTGCAGCTATTGAAAGTTGAGGCATTGCCTCCCATGCATTACACATTTCCAGTCCCAAACGAATATGCCGCCTTGCTTCAGGAAGAGAGAGCTCCTGTGCGAAAGAGTTGCCCTCAGATATATCGTTCCCAGCTGTAAAGCCACTGCCTTTTCCGGTAAGTATAACCGCTCCAATATCATTGCGTTCACACAATGCTTTTGCCGTTTCTGTAAGGGCTATTTTTAGTTCAGCAGAAAGGGCGTTACGCTTTTTAGGCCTATTTAGGGTTACTAACATAACTCCTTCACAAGGCTCTACTGTCGTTAATAATTTATCATTCATATTCTATCTTTCACCATTAGGAGGAGCTCAGGTTTCGCAGCTAGAAGTACAGCCTATGGATCCATAGCTATCCAGCCAGGCAACGACTCACAACGTTCAAGCCACATACTCACTAAAGGATAAGGTGCTAATGCTATATTGCCCTCGGGGGCCCGTTTAACATATGGATAACAAGAAATATCCGCAAGCGTTACCCGTCCTAGAGCCAACCAAGCCCCCGTTAATGAAAGTTGTTTTTCTAAAACCTGTAATGCTAATTTGCCATCTGCTATATAGCCTTCAAAACTTTCCGGTCGTCGACCATATATCGTAACTCCCCGCGCCCACTGTAAACCAAATTGTACTTCATTTTGTGCAAATGACATCCACTGCATTATCTCAGCTATCTCAAGAGGGGCTGGAGGAAACCATTTATCACCCCCATACTTTTTTGCTATGTATACAAGGTGGGCGGTCGAATCCCATAAAATTTTACCCTCAATTTCCATTACTGGCACCTGACCTCGAGGGTTGAGTTTGAGAAAGTCCGTCGATTTATGTTCTCTATTTTCCCAATCAATACGTATGTTTTGATATTCAACTCCTAAAATTGAAGCTAAAACACGGACTTTAAAAGAATTTCCTGACATCTCAGTCATATAGAGCTTCACGGATTACTCCAATTGATTGTTAGTTCTAGGGGCAGTACTAAAAACCCTCTTACACTGTTAGACGTTATCTATGGTTTTGAACGCTATTGAGCGTAAAGTACTTATGCAAGAAACCTATAGATACCGTGCATAAATTTACTATATGGTATTGTTATAAATAAGCAAAACTCTACACCAAGGTGAATGGTTAGTAATCAAACCCATATGCTAAAATCCATATCAGTCTGTATCGGCTCTATAAACACTTACTAGAACAATAATTAGTGGTCATGTTTTTGAATAAGAGTACTTCTATAAAATATATTCTAATATCACATTTAAATTTTTTAAAAGTAATAAAAGGAATCTTAAATGTTAAAAAAACGCCATGCTGAAATTGCTGGTGCTGGTTTTGGTGGATTGGTAGCAGCGATAGGTTTGGCTGATAGAGGATGGACTGTTCGGGTTCACGAGAAGCGCAATTCACTCAACGACGAAGGATATGGAATAGCAATACAAGATAATATGGTCTGTATTTTTAATGCCTTAGGTATTCTCAAACCCATCCTAGCCGGAGGCATAGAGATAGATTATCGCGATTCAGTAAATGCTAACGGAAAATTAATATTAAGGCTTAAGTCAGGACTTGGTAGGTATCGGATAAGCCGCCGCCATATTATTTCTCTACTTGCCCAACGGGCTGAGAATGTCGGGGTGGAAATTCTAACTGGTTCAAACGTTACTGAGGCTAATCCAAAAGGAGAAATATTTCTAGCTAACGGAGAAGTACACCAAGCAGATCTAATAATAGCTGCTGATGGCATTAATTCACGCATTCGTGATTCTCTGGATTTAACATACAGCCAAGTTTTACAAAAAGAGGGTGGAACGCGTATGGTAATTCCTAGCTTGCCTAAAGATATACCTGCTAACTCTTCTGATGGCATCGCAATGGTAGAAGCTTGGGCAGATAATCGACGGATTTTGTATTGCCCAAACTCAAAATCTGAAATTTATGCAATTTTTACCTGTATGGTAGATGATTCTGCTGGACGTGCCACTCCTATAGACATTAGTTCCTGGAAAAAATCTTTTCCCACTCTGGAACCGCTCATTCAGCGTTTTGCAAAAAACACTGAATGGGATGAAAGTAGATGGGCTCAATTCAAAACAGTTCGTTTAAAACGTTGGTCGGAAGGAAAAATCGCAATTCTCGGAGATGCAGCGCATGCTATGCCTCCATACTTAGGACAGGGTGCCGGACATGCTATGATGAATGGGCTGGGCCTATCTGTAGCATTAAACGAGACCAAAGACTTAAAAAGTGCTTTAAATATTTGGGAAAACCGTGAACGCCCTCTTACAGAACACACTCAGAAATGGACTCGTTTGTATGGGACTACAATCTATCTACCAAAATGGTTAAAACCTCTTGCCATAAATGCTGAAAGAAACATTCCATGGCTGGCCTCACAGTATAGCAGAGCAGCTAGACACATCCCAACTGGTTGCTAGAAATTCAACAATATAAGGCAATTAAGCTGAAGTGCGGCCTGAATCAACTTTCAAGTCTGTGCCCGTCAAATGCGGTGCCTCTCCGCTAAGCGTAAATGCTACTAAAGCAGCTATTTCTTCGGGCATTACTATCTCACCCATCGGTACATTTTTTATTCCTCTTTCTATGTGACCCGGACGATTCTGAGTCCCTGGAGTCAAAGTAAGGCCTGGAACTATAGCGTTAACCCTTATCTTTTCGGGAGCTAATTCAACTGCGAGCGCACGCACCATTTGGTGAATCGCCCCCTTAGAGGCAACGTAAGAAGATGCCTGGGGACCTGGTCGAACGGCATTAGAAGAAGTAGTAACTAATAAATCTCCACCCTGTCCTTGTTTTCTTAATATTCGCGTGGCGGCTTGAAGTGTATGAAAAGTGCCATGTAGATTTACTGATAATACATGATGCCACTCTTCATGCGTGGATTCTATAAATGGTCTTCGCTCAATCATAACTCCAGCATTAGCTACAGTAGCATCTAACCTAGAAAACTTTAGTAGTGTATCATCAAACATTTTTTGGACTTGGACTGAATCCCTAATATCAACCACTAGCGCTAGAAAACGTTCTTCTGCACCCTCTGACCTAGCCAATTCCAAAGTCTCTTTAAGTCCTTCATTATTAATGCCAGCTGCAGTTACATTAGCGCCATCCTTTGCGGCCCTTATGGCAATTGCTCGACCTATCCCTGTTTCAGCACCTGTAACTAGTAACGTCTTCCCTGCAAGGTTATAATAACTCATTTTTTTCCCCTTATGCCGATGTTCGGCCAGCATCAACTTTTAGTAAAGTTCCGGTCATATGCGGAACTTCATCACTCAATGAGAAAGCGACAAAAGCGGCTAGTTCTTCAGGTTTTACTATTTCATTCATAGGTACAGCTTTTAAACCAGCCTCCACATAACCTTGCTGACTCATTACTGGTTTAGTTTCAGCCATTCCGGGAACTATAGTATTTACCTTGATTTTATGGGGAGCCATTTCCACAGCTAGCCCCCTTAACATCTGGTGCACTCCGCCCTTGCTAGATGTATACGGAATTAAATTTGAAATAGGTCTGATGCCAGTAGAAGAACCTGTGGCAATCAAGCTACCGCCCTCACCTTGAGATATCAAGACTTTTGCAGCGGCATGTAAAACATAAAAAACTCCTGTAAGATTCACGCTTATTACGCGCTCCCATTCATCTATATCCCATTCTCCAAATGGTGTACTCACACAAAACGCTCCAGCATTAGCTATCGCAGCATCAAGCCTACCGTAATTATTTATTGTCAAATCAATAGCATTTTGAACTTGCTCAGAATTAGTAACATCGGTCACTATGGTTGATATACGTTCTTTGGCTCCATCAGCTTGAGCATCTGAGACGGTCTTTCTCATATCTTCTTCGTTAATGCCAGCAATTACCACTGATGCACCCTCGCTTAAGCATCGTAAAACTATAGCGCGGCCAATACCACTCTCACCCCCTGTCACTAAAACAGATTTCCCACTCAAACGAGTTTTCATAGCCAGCCCCCACAAGTTTTTATTAATACTAAAAAATCAAAATATAACAGTTAATAAGGTTTAGTTATTATAAATACTTTTCTAGTCTTTTTTACGCATAACTTTTAAGGCATTCGCCCAGCGCGCCAATTCAGGTATCATCATTCTCGCAGAATCAACGTGAATTTCTTTAGCTTTAAATAAACCGTCTTCAATGTGTTCGGAAAACATAGGTATCGGTACAGCCTCAAATATTGGTACTACTCTGAAAGTAGTCAACAAAAGCTTTTCCATTTGTACTCCTCGCAACCCACCTGAAACTCCACCATAGCTTACAAAAGCCGCAGGTTTATAGTGCCACTCTCCAGCTAAATAAGATAAGGCATTAACAAAAGATGGGGGAGGGCCATAATTGTATTCAGGGGTTACAAATACATAAGCATCGGCCGACTCAACACTGGCACTCCAAATCTTAGTTGCTTCGTTTTCATAATCCTTGAAACGTGGGTGCTTGGGCTCATTAAAAACTGGTAAATTAAAATCTGCTAAATCAACATCTACTATATCAAAAGTATCGCTAAACTCTTCAGATGCTAGATCTATAAACCATTTTGAAACGGCAGGCCCTACCCTGGTAGGACGTGTACTGACTGTAATAACATTTAGTTTTAGCATAAAAATACTTTCTTAAAAAAAACGAAAATTGGTTTGTTTATTATTATTTCTGTGCGCTAATAACATTAACGCCGCACTCTTCTTAATTAACGGGCATTATGATAGCACGCAAGCGCGGTAACATAACTACTGAACAAAATATTAAAGCTGCCCCAACTGATAAAAATCCAAACAAGGCATCAAAACCCATATTTCCGTGGACCCAAGCTATTCCTGGTATTGCTATACCTGTAAGCGAAAAAGTTAATATATATCTCATAGCTAAGACACGACTGCGCCAGTCTTTTCGTGCTACACGACCGACTAAAACATCATTAATTGGAACTTGACCAAAAACAGCCAACATAAATATAAAGGCAATAAATAGAGCTACCCATCCGCTTTTTCCTACCATGGCTGCAAACATTGCCGTTTGTATAATAGCAATAACAACAAATACATTTCTTATAGAATACCGATCAATTAAATATCCAACAATTAATTGTCCAACGGCTGCAACACCGAAAACAAGAAATGCATACCACCCAACTTCGGTAGCAGAAATAGCAAGATTAGAAAGTTTTTCATCAAATACCTTCGGTAAACTAAATGTTGTACTTTGAAAAATTAGGCCGCCGATTGCTGTAGAAAAAAATATAATTAGTAACACTCGTAACATTGTTGATCGCTCAAATTCATTATGAACAAGTCCAGCTGATATCGGGATTTCACGATCGGAACTTAAACGTAACTTATGTGATATATAATAGTATAAAAAACCTAAAAATACCGAGATAAGCCCAGGGTAAATAAATGCGGCTCGCCAACTCATATTATCAATAAAAAACCCTGTCACCAGAGCAGCACTTCCTACGCCAAGATTACCAAAAACCCCATTTATGGCCAAAGGCATGCCGGTGCGTACATGCCCCTCAATAACTAAGGCTATGCCAACAGGATGATAAATAGCAGCAAATATTCCAATTAAAGTTAACCCTAGAGCTATTTGTAATGGGCTTTGAGCAAGTGCAGTTATGAATGAAGAAAAACCAATACCAATAAAAAATATTATTATCATTGAATCTCTGCTCCACCTGTCTGCCAACCAGCCGGATGGAAGAGAAAAAATAGCATAAGCCACAAACCCCGGTGTTGCGTAAGGTATCAGCTCTGCGTAGCTCATTTCCCAATCATGAATTAACTTCAACGCTGCCGCACTTGCAAAAACCAGCATAAAAAAATGATCTAGATAGTGCCCTAAATTAAGAAGTAAAAACCGTGTTTGCCTTTTATTCAAATGCAATATCCCTTTACTTCCGATTGTATTTCCATGGAAACCATACAAATTTCTTTTTAAGGCAATATACAAAAAAAGAGTAAATAATTGATAAACCCAATCCAACGATAATTAAGTAAAACCCACCTTTATAAAATGATGCCTGAACTCCAGCACCAATTAACCCCAAGGAAATAGAAAAGATAATCCAATGAGCTAGTGAAATTATTTTATCCAGCATAACTCTAACCAAAGTGTTTTAAAAAATAATTCAAGTATCATAATTGTCCCAAGTTTTAAGAAAATAATTATAGAAGGGTCAGAGGTTTAAAACCATAAAACTGGACTTATTACCAACCAACAGAATTAAACATTGATTCATGAAAACGCTTCCTAGCCTCTTCATAAATGATTGCTAAAGAATCCTTAAAACCTTTCTTTTCGGCTTGAGTTAGCTCGTATACAGATCCGCCAACATTTTCTATTGCAGCGCGTGCTATGTTTTCCTCAACCACGGCTAATTTTCTTTGGTATTTTACAGACTTTTTTATAATTGATTTTAATTCATAACGAATTTCACTCGGCCAGGAAGCATGTTTTTGGGGGTTAGCAAACAATCCTCGAGACAAATAAAAATGGCTAGATAGAGTGTGAAATTTATGAATCTTGTGTATTCCATAAGTCATTGTATTAGCAAATGGGTTTTCCTGGGCATCCACTTCGTGATTTGCTATAGAAAGTTTTGCCTCATCAAGACGCATCGGCTTTGGAATCATATTCAATAACTCAAAAGTACGATTATGCATCTTGCTACCTAAAGTGCGAATGCTCATACCCGAAAGGTCTTTAGGAGAATTTACTGTTCTTAATCTATTTGATAAATGACGAAAGCCATTCTCAAAATACCCGAGTACTAGAAAATTACATTTTTCTTCCA
>JAQWSA010000013.1 GCA_029243445.1 Alphaproteobacteria bacterium | reverse complement strand
CCCAATAATTATCATTACCAACCAAAAAAACCAAAAATACCGAAAATGATATTATCATGGCAGTCGTCATGGTGATGATTAGCAATTTTCTTGGCGATGCTCGATCAGCTAAAGTACCAACAACCGATCCAAGAACAGCTAAAGGTAGCATCCGTAAAATTACCAAAAGAGCAACTAGAAATGGAGAACCAGTAGTATCATATGTATATACCCCAACGACAAGCATCTCTAGCCAACGGGCAATACCGCTAAAAACACCAACCATCCATACTCTTAAATATGTCTGTTCTGATAATAAACCCTTTAGAATTTGGGTGGATATCATTCTTTAAAAACCTTTAATGAGCTACTAGTTCAGAAACCACCTCATTAGCTTAAATATGAACTTGCCAATGCTGTAGCAATCTACACTACATATACTATGGACAATAATTATATTTTGATTAGCAATAGAACGATTTTTGTTTAGGTGATGTCCGTTCTAACTTAACTAATAACCCAAAGCACAACCATCTTTCCTTGGATCAGATCCACCAATAAGAACACCACGATCCCAATCAATAAAAATAGCCTGGCCTCCTCCATGAGGAACAGGTGCAGGAATAACGTCATGTCCGAGAAGTTCTAATTGTGCATATACATCTTCCGAAATACCACCCTCTACCTCTACTTTGTTATTTTGATAAAACAATCTGGGGTGATCTAATGCCTTCTGAACATCTAAACCATAATCTAATACATTGGTGAGCAAATGAGTATGGCCAAAGGGTTGGTATTGTCCTCCCATAACGCCAAATGGCATCACGGCACGGTTATTCTTTAACAGCATGCCTGGTAGAATAGTGTGAACGGGGCGTTTACCAGGCTCAATAGTATTTCCTTTTCCTTTATTTACAGTAAATAAACTACCCCGATCATGAAACATCACCCCAGTCTTCTCACATAGTAAACCACTTCCAAAAGGTCGAAAAAGTGAATTAATAAAACTCACGGCGTTAGCGTCGCGATCAACTACTGTTAAATAAACTGTATCTGCTTGTGCCGACAACATCTCCGAAACAGAATGCGGCATTGCTTTATCATTATGAATCAACTGACGTTTTTTATCTGCATAATCTTTATCTAAATAGGTATTTAGTTTTTCTATAGATTGATCATTGGATTCAAAATACGAATCTCTTTGAGCAAAACCTATGCGCCCAGACTCAATTTCTAAATGGTATCTTTCAATTCCGTTTGGGTCTAAGCCAGCTAAATTATACCCTTCTAAAATATTAAGCATTATAAGCGCTATAAACCCCTGTCCATTTGGAGGACATTCCATTACCTGGTGATCTCTATAAGTGGTAGAAATAGGGTTGCAGTATAATCCCGCGGCGCGAGCAAAATCATCAATAGTATGTAATCCGCCCAATTTATTCAGGCTACGTGTCATCTCTTCAGCTATATGTCCTTTATAGAATCCGTCTGATCCTTTTTTGGCTATCTCGCGCAATGTCATCGCTAACTGAGGCTGACTAAAAATATCACCAACCTTATAAGAACGCCCATTCTTCAAAAATAATTTTTTAGTTGGGTCTTTAGACTTCAATTTATTTTCGAAACGAGCCCAATCATATGCCACACGAGGTTGGATTGGATAACCAGTGTCTGCCAATTCAATAGCCGTCTCTAGAATTGTACCCAATTCTTTGGTTCCATGATCCTCCACCAAACGAGACCAAGCCTCAACTGCTCCAGGAATTGTTACAGCATGAGGACTATCGGAAGCAATTTCCTTAATACCATTGTCTAAATACCATTCGGTATTTGCTCCCGCACAAGCGCGACCCGAACCATTATAGCAAACCACATTGCCTCCAGCTGGCGCATAGACAACAAAACAGTCACCTCCAATACCGGTCATGTGTGGTTCAACGACTGAGTGAACTGCAATTGCAGCAATAGCTGCATCAACCGCATTTCCTCCAGAACGAAGCATATCGATAGCCGCAAGTGTAGCTCTAGGATGTGAAGTAGCTGCCATGCCATTGGCGCCATATGCCGCTGATCGACCAGGTATTTCAAAATTTCGCATAATGATTTACTCAACTGTTTTTTTATAAATAAGAATTAGTTATAAAAACGTATAGATTGAAACTATAGTTAGAAGAATATAATTAACTTAAATTTAATATAGCGAGGCCACATGCCGCACTGGGTAAGATTTGATTATAATAAAGAAGTTGGCTTCGGAAAAATTGATGGTCAACAAATAGAAGTTTACGAAGGCGATATGTTCTCCGAGCCATCGCGCATAGGTAAGAAAATTAATATATCGGATGTAAATTTAAAGACTCCTTGCCTTCCTAGTAAATTTATAGCCCTTTGGAACAACTCTATATCCATAGCGCAAAAACAGAACCTTAGCCAACCCGAATACCCACTTTACTTTATAAAACCTCAAAATACCTATCTGGCGACAGGCGGTGTCATTTACAAACCAAATACATACGACGGAAGAGTACTCTTTGAAGCAGAACTGGGTATAGTAATAGGTAAAACATGCAAAGAAGTGGATATTAAAGAGGCTGAAAATGTAATTTTTGGTTACACCTGTTTAAACGATACTACAGCTATTCAAGTTATTGACGCCGACACAAGCTTCGCGCAATGGTCAAGAGCTAAGGGATTTGATACATTTGGTGCCTTCGGACCCTGCATTGCAACTGAATGTGAAATTGCAGATGCTTCAATACGCGCCGAACTCAATGGTCGTGAAAGACAGAATTATCTAGTCTCTGATTTATTTCTTCAACCAATAGAAATTGTAAGTCTGCTATCCCAGTCCATGACACTATACCCAGGTGACTTAATAGCCTGCGGCACTGGTCCCGGAGCTTTACCGATGAAACCAGGGTCATCTATTGATATTATAATTGATGGCATTGGTAAATTATCTAATACTTACAAATAATTAGGCATAAAGTAGTTTATCTATTTTCTTATTGAAAATAATATTGGCTAGCAAGGCTATTACTTCTTTGATGTAACAGGGCGTTTTTTACTTTCATCATATAAAATGTAAAGACCGATACCAACAACCAACGGCGTTCCAAGTAGAACCCAAGCACTCGGTATTTCCCTCCATAATAAATAACCCAAAATCACTGCCCAAATGAGGTTTAAATAACGGTAAGGCGCAATTATACTTGCCTCTGCATATCGATAGCCCTCAATTATAAAATAATGTCCAAGTCCAAAAAATGTTCCAGCCAAAATAGCAATACCAATATCGTTCATATTCATAGGCTTCCATCCAAACGGAAAAGTTGCCAAACCCACTAATGAAAGAGCTAGAGTAGAATAAAACAAAATAGCAGATGATTTTTCGGTTGTACTTATTTTACGGGTTACAATATCCCGAAACGCAGCAACTAAAGCAGCACAAATTGGAAAAAATGCAGCAATCTGGAAGGCTTGTGATCCTGGGCGTACAATTATCAACATGCCGCTAAACCCTATCAAAACAGCTAGCCACCTTTGTAGACCAACTCTTTCTCCCAACAAAGGTCCTGCAAGCAAAGCAATAAATAGTGGTCCAACAAATAATATAGCAATGACTTCGTTAAGCGGTAATTTAGAAAGTGAAGTTACAACCAAAAAAGTAGAGCTAACTGCTAGAAAGGATCGTAAGCCTATATTAGGTAAACTTATGATCCGTAAATCTTGAATTCTATTACATCTCCAAAGGATCAAACCTATAGCAATTGTTACAAAGAGCGCCCGAACAAATAATATTTCACCTATAGGTAATGACGTGGTCAGCCACTTTGTGGCTGCGTCACTCATAGTTAGAGTGGCACCTCCCAATATCATACTAAGTATACCTCGGATTGTATTTGAACCCGAGGTTGATGCGGATGCCATTCGCTAAGGCCTTTTTTCAAAGTTTATACGTATAAGCTAAAATTCTACTCCCCGAATTTTACCCTCGGTTAGGTATAAGAAAATATATCTAGCTTAACTTTCAGGCGCATACTTCCCCGTCAATTGTGGCGTAAAACGTCCCTCGAGACCTTTATCCGTATGCTGGGAACGAGTATCTCTGGACCAAGTGCGTTTTAGCTCGTCACGAATATTAATTTTTAAACGCCCCATTCCTTCAATTTCTAATTCTACTACATCTCCATCTTGAAAAGCGTTCAGACCTCGATGATTAGTACCACTAGCTATTATATCCCCAGGTTCAAGGTCATGTATTGAGCTCAACCATTCTACCAACCGGGGGATTTTATGGGCCATGTCATCAGTGTTAAAGTTTTGTTTCAAAACTCCATTAACCCACAAGTTCACCTTAAGATTCTGTGGGTTTTCAATTTCATCAGCTGTGACGAGATACGGCCCTATAGGGGCAAAGGTATCACGCGACTTAGCCTGAAAAAATACATTACTATCAGGCGGTAAACCTCTTGCTGATCCATCAATAAAATTAACATAACCAAATACATAATCCATTGATTCTGCTGCACTTACATGCGAAGCACGCTTTCCTATTACTAAGCCTAGCTCCGCTTCACCTTCAAATATAGCTGCGGGAATATCTGTGAGTAACATACTATCACCATGACCGATTACAGTATTAGAAGCTTTATGAAATGCATTTATAGGCGCTGGTGCAGGAAGTGTTCCATCTTCCATATAATTAACTGCCATACAATCTATATTACCAGGCTTAGGTAGAGGTGGACGAACACGAACTTCCGAAATTGGTATACCAGTCCCTGATTCTGCAGCCTCTTCTAGTTTACTTCTGTAGTCCTCAAAACGTTCAATTAATCCGTTAATGAGATCATGAGGTCCAATATGCGGAATATCTTGGACCTGAGAAGAAACATCAACCACCTCGTCACCTCGTAGAACGCCCAACTTAAAATCATCAAAATACAATAGCTTCATTTTAATCTCCTTATCAGCTAACTATAAATTATTAGGGCGCAAACCATAGGACCATAATATTTTAGATCCCTTATTACTTATATAATTGCGTGTTTCCAAGTTATAAATATGTATAGAATAAAATATCTTCACAAAAATGTTTGTCCACTAAACGGTATTGTTTTTTCCTTATTCATGCCAACCTTGCGAAACTTAAAATTATATACTTTAAAAAACATAACGAAAGAATTTTCTCTTGATATATAAACTTTACTATTGGCCTTCCATTCAAGGACGAGGAGAATTTATACGTCTTGCTATGGAAGAGGCTGACGTAAATTATATAGATGTAGCGCGAGAACCTGTAAGTAAAGGTGGCGGTATTTCATCAATACTTAATCTAATAAATAAAAAAGACACAGCTCACCCAGTTTACGCACCTCCGATTCTTATTATTGGAAAAAAAATAATATCTCAAACTACAAATATCTTAATGTTTCTTGGTTCTCATCATAAATTAGCACCAAAAAACGAAAATGACAGGTTATGGGTACATCAACTACAGCTTGTTATCAGCGATTTTCTAGTTGAGGTCCATGACGTGCATCACCCTTTAGCAAAAAGCTTATATTATGAGGAACAAAAGAAAGAGGCACGTCGCCGTTCTATTGATTTTGTTTCATCTCGTTTGCCAAAATTTCTAGACTATATGGAACTCGTACTTAACCGAAATCCATCCGGACCACATAATCTTGTTGGCGCGCGTATTAGTTATGCAGACCTATCACTATTTCAAATTATTGAAGGTTTACGCTACGCATTCCCAAATACAATGAAAAACATTAAGTCCGATTATCCCTGTACGATCAGTCTTAGTTCGCATGTATCAAGAAGACCTCGTATTGCTAGGTATTTGAAGTCACCTGAACGAATACCATTTAACGATCTTGGTATATTTCGTTATTACAAGGAACTAGATATTTAAATAAGTGCAAAGCCATCATAACCATCTTCAACAACTTGCCTGCACTTTTTTGCATAAGCTGGGACCCCTCCTATATACGGCATATAAACCCTCGGTTTTCCTGGTACATTTGCACCGACATACCAAGAGTTACAAGTAGATCGGAGCGACATTCCAGCAACTTCGCTCACATGCGCTACCCAAAGCTTTTCTGCTTCTGATTCAGCTTCAATTCGCCTAAAGCCTTTTTCTTTCATATAGCCTATACAATTAGTTATCCAATTAACATGCTGTTCGATAGCTGGAAGCATATTAGATATCACTGATGGACTTCCTGGGCCCGTAATAATAAACATATTAGGAAATCCAGCTAAAGCTAGCCCCAAATAAGCCTGCGGTCCATCGTTCCATTTTTCTTTTAAAGACATTCCGTTGCTGCCAGAAATATCAATCTTTGACAGGGCTCCTGTCATAGCATCAAAACCAGTAGCAGAAACAATGATATCTGCTTCGTAAGTATTACCGTTAACAGAAAGACCATTTTCCGTAAAAAAATCAATTGGGGTGGTACTTATGTCGACTAAGTTAACATGATCTTTGTTGTAAGTAGCAAAGTAGTCCGTATCAACACATAAGCGTTTACATCCAATAATATTTTTGGGCACCAATAATTCAGCGACCTGCGGATCAATAACAATAGAACGAATCTTATTGCGTACAAAATCGGCTACAGCTTTGTTAGCCTCTGCATCAAACATTGTATCAGCGTAAGCAGCTAAAAATTGTAAACCACCGCCCTCCCACCTAGTCTCATATTCGCGTTCGCGCTCCTCTTCTGAAACTGCCATAGCTGAAGCCTCACCAATATCAAAAAAATTACCAGTAGGAGTTAATTTGGCCTGCGCTCGAAAGGCAGAATATTCTGCCTTTATGCCTTTAACCACTTTAGGATCTAACGGTCTGTTATGCGCAGGTATGGCGTAATTTGCTGTACGCTGAAATATAGTCAGTTGCTTAGCTTGTTGGGCAATCACCGGTATTGATTGTATAGCAGAAGATCCAGTGCCAATAACTGCCACCCTTTTGCCGTTAAAATTAACTCCTTCGTGGGGCCAATTGCCTGTATGATAGATTTCTCCTTTAAAATCATCCTGGCCTTCAAAATTAGGTTTATTAGCTGCGGAGAGACAGCCTGTGGCCATTATACAGTAACTTGCTAAAAACAATTCATCAGCTGTTTTAACAACCCAACTACTTTTGTCGTCATCAAACGTTGCTGATACAACTCGCGTATTAAATTTTATATCCCGACGTAAATCAAACCTCTCTGCAACATGATCTACATAGCGAAGAATTTCAGGTTGAGTAGCGTAGCGTTCGGTCCATTCCCATTCCTGCTGCAATGCTTCTGAGAACTGGTAGGAATATTGCATGCTCTCAACATCACAGCGTGCACCCGGATAACGATTCCAATACCACGTGCCACCGACATCACCAGCGGCCTCCAAAACTAATACAGAAAGCCCCATAGTTCTTAACCGATAGAGCATATACATGCCCGCAAACCCGGCCCCAACAACAACAGCATCAAATTCGTTTATTGCTCTAGGTTTATTTTCTTTTTTGTCATTATTACTCATGCTATTCTTTATTTTTGGTTAATTTGTTTATTTGAATATTAATTTACTCTTCAGCCTGAGGCGTAAAAAGAATTTTACCATTACGTCCTTCACGCATAGCATGTATTACAGCATCCCTAGCTTTTGTAAGTGGGTATGTTGCTTCAACTTCAGCATGAAGAACACCTTCAACAACAAGATCTCTTAGAAGAGAATACATTTGTTGTCTCTCAGCAAGTGAACTTTTCTCACTGAGCCATTTATGTAACCAAAAACCAGTTAGAGTAATCTCTCGAAAAACAATATCACTTGGAGGGACCTGACAAGGCATACCAGATAGCAGTCCATAGTTAACTAATGTACCTTTATCGGCAAGGCAGGCTGCAATGCGAGCAGTCGCGTCCCCTGCAACAGCATCTATACCAAGGTTTATCTGGGCGTTTCCTGTTGCCTCTGCAACTCTATCTACTAAGTCAGGTCCATCAACTACAATCACATCAGCTCCACAACCAGAAAGAATTTCTTCTGTTCCCTCTCTGCGAACTACACATACCGTTTTCCATCCGAAGTGATTTGCCAGTTGAACCAGGTATTGGCCAGTAGATGAATTTGCAGCATTTTGAATAACCCAATCACCAGGTTGTAACCTTACATAATGTGTTAACATTAGGTAAGCAGTCGGTGGATTGGCAAGTAACATTGATAATTGCAGTGGGTCACCACCAGGTGGAAAACTAATGTTCACATCTTCAGCGTTGACTGATGAAAACTGTCTCCAACCACCGCTACCATGGGGCAGTAACAACTGATCTCCAACAGCAAACCGAGTTACATCGGGTCCCACCTCAACAACAGTTGCCAATGCGTCATTACCCGGTACAGCAGGCAGATCTGGATGCTCTCCGTAGGCTCCAGATAATTTCAGAATATGTGAGGGAGCTATGGGTGCCGCCTCTATTCTACATAAAATGTTTCCACTAACGGGATCAGGTTCGTTTATATCAACCAGCTCTAAGACCTCAGCGGGGTTTCCTGTACGAGAGAACTGAACAGCTTTGCCACGTTTTGCCATAGGAATGAATGACCTTTTTATAGTTAAATTTATGCTTGTCCTGCATGCTTAGACATAAACTCGGTGAAAACCTCTGTTATCTCTGGTTCGTGCGGGCTCCATTCTTCAAATGGCACTAATGGCAGATCTTGATCTTCGATTGGTAATTTATATAATTCACTGCCAGGTATCATTTCATGAACAATACGTCCAGCAGCAGAATCATGCACTTTGTCATTACCAGGAATTATTATTACAGGCATATTTATTGAGTTGAGCTCAGATTCGCTTACGCCAAAAACAGGCAAATCTTTTCCCGCCACAAACTGGTCATG
>JAQWSA010000012.1 GCA_029243445.1 Alphaproteobacteria bacterium | reverse complement strand
GTAGGGTTTTATTCTGCTTTCATGGTGGCAGATAAGGTTACAGTTACCAGCAGGCGTGCCGGCACAAATAAAGGTAATATATGGGAAAGCGATGGAAAAGGTAGTTTTACGGTAATACCATCTGATGCCGATGACCCCAGAGGCACTAAGGTAGTACTGCACATTTTGAAAAGTGAAAAAGAGTTCCTAGAATCAGAACGCATTAAACAAATCATAAAAACCTATTCGGACCACATTGCATTACCAATTATTCTCGCTGGCAAAGGGGATGCTGTAGAGCAAATTAATACTGCGTCGGCGCTTTGGGCCAGACCTCGAAGTGAAGTTAACAAAGACCAGTATAACGAATTTTACCGTCATGTCGGACAGATGTTTGATGAACCGTGGTTAACCCTTCATAACCGCGTTGAGGGCAAAATTGAATATACTAATTTAGTGTTTATACCGTCTAGCCAACCGTTCGATTTATTCCAACCGGAACGAAAAACTAATATTAAACTTTATGTTCGAAGAATATTTATAACCGATGATTGTGAAGATTTACTTCCTGCCTGGTTAAGGTTCATTCGCGGTATAATTGATTCGGAAGATCTGCCCCTCAATGTTAGTCGAGAAATGTTACAAAACAACCCCGTCTTAACACGAATTCGTACTGGTCTTATTAAACGTGTGATTAGCGAATTAAAAAAGAAATCAAAAAAAGATGCTGAACCTTATTCATTATTCTGGAATAATTTTGGAGCAGTATTAAAAGAAGGACTCTACGAATCTGCGGATTACCGTGATGATCTTCTTGAGTTAGTGAGATTTAGTTCTACAAAGCAAGAAAATCTGACTAGCCTTAAAGATTACATTGATAATATGGCAATTGGACAGGAAGATATTTTTTATATATCTGGTGAAAGTATGGAATCAGTAGTCTCATCTCCTCAACTAGAAGCATTTAGGGAGAGGGGAATTAACGTTTTGCTAATGGTTGACCCAGTCGATGAGTTCTGGTTGCCAATGGTGAGTGAATACCAAGGTAAAAAGTTTAGATCAGCAACCCGTGGAGATATTGATTTAGAAACTATTGGTGAAACTCCAGAAAAAAATGAAGACCCAACACCTGCAGTAAATAATGCCTTATCGAACTTAACAGCATTACTAAAACTAACTTTGGCAGAAGAAGTTAAAGATGTAAGAGAAAGCAAACGTTTAACTAATAGCGCCGTTTGTTTAGTGGCTGCAGACGACGATATGGACATGCATATTGAAAGACTTTTACGTCAACACAAACAAGTGGATTCCGCAGCCAAGAGAATATTAGAAATTAACCCTACGCATCCTATGATTATACATTTAGCCGAAACCTTATCTAAAGAATCTGATAAAAAATTACAAATGATTGACGATATAGCCTGGCTACTACTTGACCAGGCACGAATAATAGAAGGTGAAACCCCTCCCGATCCATCTGCATTTGCAAAACGTATGGCCGACATAATAACAATGGGGCTAAGTGCGTAACGCACAGTTCTAATCTATTAAATAAAAATAAACTCTCCTAGATAAACTTGAGCTTAATTTAATTTTCAATTTTGACACTTAATATTATTTTAAATAGGCTATAGCTAATGCTAACACTCATAAATCCAGCTCGTGAACGCCTTGAATCGGGTAATATATCCATTGGCATAGGGATTAGACTTGTGCGAACTAACGAGATTGCTCCTTTAATGAAGACTGCAGGTATGGATTGGCTTTTTATTGACCTCGAGCACGGCCCTTTAACACTCGATCAAACTGCACAAATTTCTGTTACATCTCTGGCTTCGGGAATAGCGCCAATCGTGAGGGTGCCAAGGGGTGAGATGGCAATGGCTACTCGAGCACTTGATGGCGGGGCGCTAGGGATTGTTAATCCAATGTGCGAAAGCGCTAGTGAAGCTCGTGATATTGTTGCAAAATTACATTACCCTCCAGAAGGCCAACGAAGTGTTGTAGGCGGTCTTCCTCAATATAATTTTCGTTCCCCCTCCATTGCTGATTCCATTGAGAAAATGAACAAAGCAATGCTAGTGATTGTAATGCTTGAAACCCCACACGCAATTGCCCATTCCGATGAAATTGCTGCTGTCGAGGGTATTGATATAATAATGATTGGCACTAACGACCTTGCAGCCTCCTCAGGTATCCCTGGTCAAGTCGGACATGAGCGCATATCAGAGTATTATAAAATGGTTGCCAAGGCTTGTAAAAAGCACGGGAAGTGGATGGGAATGGGCGGTGTACCTCAGCCAGAACTTCAAGAGAAATATATAAATATGGGAGCTCGATTTCTCCTAGCCGGACAAGACTTAACCTACCTTTTAGGAGCAGCCACAACCACCGTGGATCGCGTAAATACTTACTTATGAAAGTAGTATAAACTACTTACGCTGCGTCCTCCATCATATTGCGTAAAACATACTGTAAAATACCACCATGCCGGTAGTATTCAACTTCGTCTAATGTATCTATGCGACATAACAAAGGAATCTCCCTTACAGCCCCATCAGCGTAAGATATTTTACATTTTAATTCCATCCGGGGCTCTATATCTCCCTCAATACCTGTAATATCGTATATTTCTGTTCCATCAAGCCTCAATTCTGATCTATTAAGGCCGTCTTTAAACTGTAACGGTAAAACTCCCATCCCCACCAAATTTGATCTATGAATCCTCTCAAAACTTTCTACAATTACAGCTTTTACGCCTAATAACCTTGTTCCCTTAGCTGCCCAGTCACGGCTAGACCCAGTACCATATTCTTTTCCACCTACTATAACGAGCTTTATACCCTCTTCTTGATAACGTATAGCTGCATCATAAACAGACAAAGATTCTCCGGAGGGCTGATGAATAGTAACGCCCCCCTCCGTTCCCGGAGCCATTTCATTTCTTATGCGAATATTTGCAAATGTGCCGCGCATCATTACCTCATGATTACCTCGCCTTGATCCGAAAGAATTAAAATCAACCGGACGCACTTGGTGCATTTTGAGATAATCACCTGCCGGACCATCTTCTTTTATAGAGCCCGCAGGAGAAATATGGTCTGTAGTTACACTATCAGCTAAAATCATTAAAGGGCGTGCCCCATGAATATCTTCTATTACTCCAGGCTCAGGAGGCATATCTTCAAAAAAACTTGGATGTCTAACATATGTCGAACCATCGTTCCATTTATAGGTAAGGCCAGTCGCAACTTTTATATTTTGCCAGCTTGGGTCACCTAAAAACACATTATCATAGCGATTGCGAAACATTTCTGGGGTCAGAACATTTTCAAGAATATCCGCGATTTCAGAATTTGAAGGCCAAATATCCTTTAGATATACATCTACTCCATCCTTATCTTGTCCCAAGGGGTCCTTAGACATATCTATATTTAATGACCCAGCTAGTGCATAAGCCACGACCAAAGGTGGGGATGCCAAATAATTTAATTTAGTTAGCGGATGAACACGACCTTCAAAATTTCTGTTACCCGAAAGAACAGCACCAACACCAATATCTCCCGAAATAATGGCGTCATGAATTTCTGGAGCTAAAGGACCAGAATTTCCTATACATGAAGTACAGCCATAGCCCACCAGGTCGAATCCCAACTCATCTAAGGGCTCTTGTAATCCTGCTGCCACCAGATAGTCAGTAACGACTTGGCTTCCTGGTGCCAAAGAAGTCTTAACCCACGGTTTGGTGGTCAAACCTTTTTCAAAGGCTTTTTGGGCAACTAAACCAGCGGCGACAAGTACTGAAGGGTTTGAAGTATTAGTACAACTAGTAATTGCAGCAATTACCACGGCCCCAGGCTCTAAATCAAAATTGGTACCGGTAACTTTCGTTTTCTTACCCGCCCCCATGTCATTCAGAGCTAGACTTGCACTAGCAGCCATTCCTGAGAGTGCAACTCTATCTTGTGGACGCTTTGGACCAGCAAGAGACGGATCAACATTGGAAATATCAAGCTCCATAGTATCGGTATAAATTGGTTCTGGTGTATCTACATCTCTCCACATGCCTTGAGCTTTAGCGTACGCCTCAACTAAAGCTAAACGACTTTCAGAACGTCCTGTAAACCTCATATAACGCATAGTTTCAGTATCTATTGGAAAGATGCCGCATGTAGCCCCATACTCAGGTGCCATATTCGAAACCGTAGCGCGATCAGCTAAAGATAGGTGATCTAGCCCTTCCCCAAAAAATTCGACAAACTTCCCTACCACCCCTTTTTGTCGCAACATTTGTGTAATTGTCAAAACAAGGTCAGTAGCCGTCATCCCCTCTTTTAGTGCGCCAGTAAGCTTAAACCCTATAACTTCAGGAACTAACATTGACACTGGCTGCCCAAGCATAGCCGCCTCGGCCTCTATTCCACCTACACCCCAACCAAGGACTCCTAGACCGTTAACCATAGTAGTATGACTATCAGTACCAATTACTGTATCCGGGTAAGCTAATGATTGACCATCAACCTCATCGGACCAAACAGTCTGGGCTAGATATTCTAGGTTAACTTGATGACAAATCCCTGTACCCGGGGGTACTACACGAAAATTATCAAATGCAGCCTGTCCCCAGCGCAAAAACTCATATCGCTCTCCATTTCGTTCAAATTCAAGCTCTACATTCTTACTAAATGATTCTTCACCTCCAAAGCTATCAACCATAACCGAGTGGTCAATCACCAAATCTACTGGTGATAGAGGATTAATTATCCTCGGATCACTATTTAAATTTTGTACTGCTTCACGCATAGCAGCCAAATCGACAACTGCAGGAACACCGGTAAAATCTTGCAACAAAACACGTGCTGGCCGGTATGCGATTTCTCGGGTGGATTTACGCTCCTGTTGCCAGTCTATTATAGCTTGCACATCATCAACCGAAACGGTTACTCCATCTTCATGACGCAACAAATTTTCAAGTAACACTTTTAGTGAATAAGGTAGTCGGGAAATATCGCCATATATTTTCGCCGCTTCGTGCAGTGAAAAATAATCATATCTTCTGCCCTCGACATCTAATGTACGACGTGTTTTCAAGCTATCTTGACCAATAGTAGACATCAAATGTTTCCTTTTCAGTTACCAAATGGTTTTTTTTAAATAAGTAACCAAGCGACATTAAGTTATGGCTCTTTATATGATAAAGGCAAACATGCGCCAAGCAGGGGTATTAAGACAGAGACAAAATAAGTTCTTTTATAGTGGTTCAAATTTCTCAATATTATTTCTAA
>JAQWSA010000011.1 GCA_029243445.1 Alphaproteobacteria bacterium | reverse complement strand
CCCAGCAGGAGTTCCCGTCGCAATTACATCTCCAGGCACAAGAGGTGTAAAATCTGAAATATAAGAGACAATTTCAGGTATGGAGTATATCATTAAGTCCGTAGTACATTTCTGAACAACTTTATTATTAAGACGGGTAGTCAATTCTAATTTAGTTGGATCAGGGATTTCATCTGCTGTAACCATCCAAGGACCTAGCGGGCCAGTACGGTGAAAGTTCTTACCTGCTGTTAGGGAATGTCGTTGGTAGTCGCGAATACTACCATCCAAAAAACAAGTATAACCAACGATATGTGATAAAACATCTGACTCAGCTATATGACGTCCACCTTTTCCTATAATTAGGGCAAGTTCACCCTCAAAATCAAAATTACTAGAGACTTGAGGTCTTACTATAGGATCTCCATGAGCTACCAATGTGTTATTAAGTCGACTAAACAAAGTCATATTCTCCGGTATTTCATCGGTAAATTGTTCTGCATGATCTTTATAATTAAGTCCTGCACAAATAATTTTATCTGGGTTTGGAATTACCGGTAGGAGCTCTATATCATCCATAATATATTCAGACACCACTTTGGCACCAATTTCTGCTAACTCGTCTAAAGCATCTGCTTTTAGAGCAGAACGAAGACTCGGATAAGATGATTTACGTCCAACATCAACAATACCTCCATTATCATCAACTATTCCAAATGACTCGCCATTCAAATCTCTGAAACTTACAATTTTCATTTAATTTCCTTTAATTACTATAGTCGGGCTGTTATATCTGCCCAGAGATTATCAGCACCACCAGTTATAACTGCTTTTCCAATTTTTTGTGCCCAATAACTTTCTGAACCATACTCAGAACGCCATGACCACAAACGTCGAGTTAGATAATGAAGCCTATATTCATCTGTAAATCCGATAGCTCCATGCACCTGGTGACCAATAGAAGCTGCTAATCCTGCTGATTCTCCAGCGCGAATTTTAGCTGTAGCAACCTCAAATTCCAGGCCGGATTTCATATCTATGAAATCAGCTGCTCTGCATGCTATTTGAGATGAAATTTTAGCTGCTGCAGCCTCACCTGCTAAAATAGCAAGTTGCTGCTGAATGGCCTGAAATTTTGCTAAAGGCCGTCCAAATTGTTCACGGTCCCTAGAATAAATAATACAATTATCAAGAATCGCAGAAATTCCTCCAGACATTTGAACTGAACGAGCAAGTGCCGCATAGGCTAATAAAGAATTAAACCTAAAACTATCAGGAATTTCTAGTACATGTACTGGACACGAGTTATCAAACACCATTGAATCTCTTGGTTCACGGCCGACATTTTTATCTTTTATATTTTTGGATTTTTTAGCATCTAGCAGAACATATACCTGCTTTTTGCTATTATGGGCTTCTGCCAGAACATAGTTTGCTGAAGCACCCCAAGGAACGCGTTCAATAACTCCAGACACTTTATAACTATTATTGGAACCTCTAAGATCTAGTGGTTTTTCATCTCCAGATAATGTAATTACGCCATTAGGAGGTGCTTTATTATATTGTGATAAAAACCAGCTGCAAATTATAGTTTCAACAAGCGGCACCGGCACTGAATAATACCCTGAGGAATAAAGAATTTGAAAACAATCAATCCACTTAATACCTGAACCGCCATGATTCTCACTTACCATGGAAAAAGTAAGCCCATTCTCCTCTATTTTTTTCCACAAGAGCTCAGGCCAAACGCCTAATTCAGATTCCCTTAACGTTTCATTTGTAATTAAATTAGAAAATATACGATTACAGGTTTCAGCTAAAATTGTACTTGTTTCACTCATCTTAAACCTAGACCTTTTGCAATAACGCCCCTTAATATTTCTGTTGTCCCTCCCCTTAAAGAAAAAGAAACACAAGCTTGTTGAATATATGCCAGTGATTTTTCATAATCACTTCCATGTAATATATTTGCTGAAACATTAATCAAATCATGAGCGATTTCAGGTATTCGTTGTTCGAATGCTACACCAAGATCCTTAATTACTGTAGCTTCTATGTTGGGCTGTCCTCCTGAATCAAGAACAGCAGCAACGGCCAGTGACATTTGTCTTAAGGTAACAAGATTAGCTGTCAATCGACCAATAGCTATTTCTGCCCGTTTATCTTCGGTCTCATGAAGCATACGAATAAGTTCAACCATTAATCCGTAACTACTGAGAAAACGATCTGGTCCGCTACGTTCAAATGCCAATTCAGCGATAACTTGTTGCCACCCGTTACCTTCTTCACCAACTAACATCGAATCAGGAACAAATACATTATCAAATTTAACTTCGTTAAATTCTTCGTCACCTATTATATTACGAATAGGCAAGACATTTACACCCGGATCACGTAGGTCAATTATTAGTTGTGAAAGTCCATCTTGCCTTCCTTCAATAGAACCACTGGTGCGGACAAGTGCAATCATGTAATGGCACTTTTGGGCGTATGTAGTCCATATTTTTTGTCCATTAACAATCCATCCACCATTAGCGTGTTTTGCTTGAGTATTTATCGAAGCCAGATCTGATCCTGAATTAGGTTCGCTCATTCCAATACAAAAAAAGCTTTTTCCACTAGCAATACCAGGTAATAATTTCTGCTGCTGTTTATTACTGCCAAACCTTAGTATTAAGGGGCCACTTTGACGCTCTCCAATCCAGTGAGCTGCCACAGGAGCCCCAAATGCTAGTAACTCTTCTATAACAACGTAGCGTTCAAGTGCACTGCAAGACTTGCCATAAGGTTCTGGCCAAGTCATACCTAGCCAGCCCCTATCACCCAGCCTACTGCTAAACTCTGCGTCAAATGCCATCCAAGAACGAGCGCGGCTAAGTTTTGGATGAGAACCTAATGTTTCAGAAAGAAATTCACGAACTTCTTCTCGCAAAATATCCACTCCAGGTGGAAATTCACACAAATCCAGATTAAATGCCTGCATAAAGTCCCTTCCTCCAATAAATTACATTTTTAATTACTACACTTATAACTTAGACGAATAGTAAGGATGTGCTAATTAATTCTAAATATTTTGGAGATACACATGACTAACTTTATAAAATATGAACAAAAAGATGCAATAGTTACGTTAACTATGGATCGCCCAGAAGAACGCAACGCTCTATCGGGTGATGGTCAATTCCAGGCCTTTGTTGACGTTTGTGACCGTATTAACAAAGATGAAAGTGTTTCAGTCGTAATTCTAACGGGTTCCGGATCTGCCTTTAGTGCAGGAGGAAACGTAAAAGACATGCGTGATCGCAAAGGACTTTCTCAAGGTAACGCCTATCAAATAAGAAATAATTATCGTCATGATATCCAAAATATACCCTTAAGCCTATACAATTTAGATGTTCCAACTATAGCTGCGGTTAATGGAGCAGCTATTGGAGCCGGTTTAGATCTAGCCTGTATGTGCGATATTAGAATAGCTTCAGAAAAAGCCAAGTTTGCAGAAAGTTTTGTAAAACTTGGTATAATTCCGGGTGATGGCGGAGCCTGGCTTCTACCTCGCCTAATTGGTCAAGCTAAAGCTGCTGAATTAACTTTTACAGGAGATACTATAGGAGCAACGGAAGCACTAAACTGCGGGCTAGTATCAAAAGTTGTACCTAATAATAAATTGATGGATGAGGCGCTAGATTTAGCTAATCGTATGGCCGCCAACCCAGTACACTCATTACGTATGGCTAAAAAACTCATGCGTGAAGGAGCACATGTACGGCTAGATACTTTGTTAGAAATGTCTGCTGCTTTTCAAGCAATAGCTCACCATACTGAGGAACATGATCAAGCCATAGAGGCTTTATTAGCTAGGCTTGGAACTGAACGCAAAAGATAGTTAACGTATTTTATACTTTAGTTACTTAAATATTTTTTCACCTTCTAAATCAATTATTTGTTGGCCCTTAGATATAGAGAATTCAATCGCGGTATCTCGGTTCGAATGAAAGTCGGCCCTAACAAATTTATGTTCTTTTACTATCATATCATCTGTTTTACTTATTACTCCAGCTGTTAGCCACTGAACACCTTCCTTTTGTGGTTTAGCATAAATCGTATAACCTTTATAAAGACAACTTGTTTCATTTTTATTATTTACTGCTTTATCTAACCTCAAACCAAATAATCTACGAAATAAATTTACTATACCCCCAAACATAGCCAATCTCCCGTTGTTAAGTTTTAAAATATCAGATTAAAGTAAATTTACTTTAGGTGTCTGTCCAAAAATGAAACTGACCGTTCTAAAGCAAGGTCTGCTTCCTCTTTAGAATAAGATGTAGCACCATGCCTTGCAAAGGCGTGTTCTGCATCTGGATATTTATGGATTTCTACGTTCGGCTTATGCTTAATTTTTTCTTCAATAAATTTACATATAGCTGGTGGAACCCAAGTATCTGCTAAAGCCTGATGCAACATAAAAGGTTGGCTAAGTTGCGATGCTTCTGTTATCGCGTGTTCAATGTAGGTTCCATAGTAAGCAACTGCGCAATCAATATTAGTTCTACAGGATAGTAAGTAGCACATTTTACCACCTAGACAGTAACCCACTGCTCCAACCTTTCCATTACAAAGCTCTAATTCCCGTAAGTAATTCATAGTTTCTTCCATGTCCTTAGCTCCTAAATCATAATCAAAATTAAAATAACGATCTAGAGATAACATCCAATCATCAGGATTATCCGCGTCTAAAATAACATCTGGGCCAAGTCTCCAGAATAGGTCTGGAACCAAACAGATATAACCTGCCTGAGCAAATTCGAGAGCATGTGCCTTCATAGTTTTGTTAACTCCCCATATCTCCATTATTGCAATAACAGCTCCAATAGGAGATTTTTCGGGATAAGCTATGTAAGCACCCATCTGTCCATCTGTCAGATTTAAATTAATAGTTTCGGTAAACATAAATCTTGTTTCCTAAAATATTACTTTAGTTAAATCAATATTCAGCAAGTCTTAAAAAAACCATTACCTTTACAGGTAATCAGGGAACTTAAATGGTGGGCCGTGAAGGGCTCGAACCTTCGACCTAGTGATTAAGAGTCACCCGCTCTACCAACTGAGCTAACGGCCCGTCTTACAAACACCGGATATAACAAAGAGACCTGAGACTGTCGATAGGTATTATACATTTCTAGTTTATCAATGAGGTACCGCGACGGTTAATATAAATACCCTTATGGATGCCACAACTCATAACTAAGCCAAAGCCAATTAGTACAGTAAGCATTGCCGTACCTCCATTTGAAATAAGTGGTAAAGGCACACCAACAACAGGCACAAGCCCCATTACCATTGCCATATTAATAAATAAATATAGAAAAAAATTAACAACTAAACCCATAGATAACAGGCGTGCAAATTGACTACGACAACTAAAAGATATGAAAATGCAATAGCTAATTAACAAGGCATAAAGTACAATTAAAGTTGTACCCCCGATAAAACCAAACTCCTCAGCCAACATGGTAAAAATAAAGTCTGTTTGTTTTTCTGGTAAAAAATTTAGGTGACTCTGAGTGCCTTCCATAAACCCCTTACCGAATAAACCTCCAGATCCCATAGCTATCTTTGACTGGATTATGTTGTAACCAGATCCTAAAGGATCTAAGTCTGGGTTAAGAAATGTTAAAACCCTCTGTTTTTGATACTCATGTAGGAATTGCCATCCTATAGGAATAGCAGCAATCGAAGAAAAACTAAAAACAAGACACTGCCATATTCTCACACCAGCCAACCAAAGCATTACAGCCCCAATTAAACCTAATACTCCAGCAGTACCTAGATCTGGTTGTCGTAATACCAAGGCAATCGGCGCTAAAATTAATAATAATGGTATTACTAAATAGCGCACCCTTCCAGCATCACCTACTTCTAGACCATGAAAATATCTGGCTAAGGCCATTACCATTACAATTTTCATAATTTCAGATGGTTGCAACTGAAACAAAGTGAGATCTAACCAGCGCTGAGCTCCCATAGCCACAGAACCCAGTACATCAACCGTGGCTAATAAAATAAAACTTATACCATAGAGTGCATAAGAAACTTTAAGCCAGAATCTAATATCTATTACGGAAATAACTAACATTAATACCACGCCAATACCAAAACGTAACATTTGGCGGGAGGCCCACGGACTCAAATCACCGTTTGCCGCCGAATACAACATAGAAAATCCAACACCTGCAATTAGAAAAATTATCAATAATATTTGCCAATTGAGTTGAAAAAGTTTTTCTATATATGTCTTATCTGGGCTACCAAATCCTGTAATACGTGACACGATTCTATACCTCTTTTGGGACTGTTTGCCGCCCTGCAACATCAGCACCTGGAGCCTGACTGGCCGGATCTCTATTCAAGGTGTCTACCATTATATCACGTGCAATCGGCGCAGCTATTTTTGAACCACCACCTCCATGTTCAATAACTACTGATACAGCGTAGCGCGGATATTTAATGGGAGCAAAACCAACAAATAAAGCATGATCTCGACGTTTCCATGGCAACTGTTCATTTTTCAATATACCAGAGTCTCTTTCTGCCTGAGTAATTCTACGTACTTGCGAAGTTCCTGTTTTACCACCCATTCCCATGCCGGGTACCATAATCCGTGCCCGGTAAGCTGTTCCCCATTGATTATTTATTACTGCTTCCATCGACTTAAGTACCATCCTAAGATGTTTAGGGTTTAATCCCATATCAGAAGCAGGTAGATCTGTGCGACTTGTTAATTTATTTCTATCTACAATATCTCGTGCAACAAATGGAGTAATAGCTTTACCTCCATTGGCTAAGCGAGCAACCATTGTTGCAAGTTGCAACGGGGTTGTTAAAACAAAACCTTGTCCAAT
>JAQWSA010000010.1 GCA_029243445.1 Alphaproteobacteria bacterium | reverse complement strand
CTCCGGAATAATATTTACCTAATTTATTTTAAATTTTATTTTGCTATAAAAAATGATGTGATTAGGATCTATTTGAAGACAAAAAGGGTCGCAGCTTATTATACTGCGACCCAAGTTAAGGGAGGAAACATAAATTTACAGAACAAACCTAAGTTTGTAATGTGATGTGGTGACTATAACATCGTTAATTTAATTTCAAGGTGTCTTATTAAGCTTATCATAATAAGATATCTTTCATTAAAATTAGTTTACTATTCGTAATATAATTTCTTCATAACATTATAAAAAATAATATTCTGACGTATTTTTTATAAAGAAGTTTTGAGAGTTTGGACTTATGCTACTTACAAGTAATTTAAATAGGTAAAGCAATTATTTTTCGGTTAACAACTTATTTTCAAAACAATACGTTTCCAAATAAAGAATTTCTCTAACCCCATAAAGCTGAAGAATATGGAATTATATGGCTATTACTTATTTCTAACGCATGTTGACGATCTTTAGCTAACAACATAGAGCCGTCTAAATCTACAATATCTGCATTTTGAGCAACTAGACAGGCTGGCGCCATTGCCAGGCTTGTTCCAACCATACAACCAACCATTACCTTAAACCCTAAATCTCTAGCTAACGCCGATATTTCTAACGATTCCGTTAAGCCACCTGCTTTGTCTAACTTGATATTTATCATATCATATCTATTAACTAGTTTTTTCAAACTATTCTTATCTGAACAAGATTCATCTGCGCAAATAGGCAGAGGATGGGGCAGTTCAGCTAAAATACTATCATTGCCATCTGCAAGAGGCTGTTCAATCATTTCCACCCCCAAACTTGCTAGTTCCAGAGCTAAATCAAAAAAATCACCAGAAGACCAAGATTCATTAGCATCTACAATTATTCTTGAATTAGGGGCTCCTCTCTTAACAGCACGAATACGATCAGAATCACCAAAACCATTTAACTTTATTTTTAAAATAGGTCTTAATGAATTTAAGCGAGCAGCCTTAATCAATGATGAAGGAGTATCTACACTAAGGGTATAAGATGTTTTAATTGGAACCGGTTTATTTAATCCTGCAATTTCCCAAACTGGCTTATTTAAACGCTTGGATTCTAAATCCCAGAAAGCACAATCAACCGCATTACGAGCTGCACCAGGAGGAAATATATTTTGTAGATTATAGCGATCCAAGCCCCTGCGTATATCTTTTGCTATAACTTCAATTTCTTCTACAACACTCTCTGGAGAGTCATTATATCTCGGATTAGGGCCACACTCCCCTCTTCCAACATGATCCCCATCTTTAATTGTTACAGTTACAACGGTTGTTTCGGTTTTACTGCCACGAGAAATCGTAAATACTTCGTGTAAAGGAAATGTCTCTATTTTAGTTTTAATAATCAAAAGGAAACATCCATATTAATCCATAGTTTTCGTAATAGCTGCTACACCATCAATAACTGGGTCAATAGCCGGTAAACCAGTAATGGATTCAATATCTGACAAATAAGTTTGTCTTTCCTCTTCATTGATTAAGCCCGAGGTATTTACTGATATTCCAACACAAACCACATTAGAATTAGTTAATTTTGCTGCATTTATATGTAGATCAATACAACTCTGAATATCTGGTAGTGGTTGATGTGTAAGCCCTCTCATATGAGTACGAGTTGGTTCATGACATAAAACTAATGCATCTGGTTGAGCTCCATGAATTAAGCCCATAGTTACCCCGGCATAGGATGGATGAAAAAGCGAGCCTTGTCCTTCGATAAGGTCCCAGTGATCGGAACCATTTTCTGGAGATAACGATTCAGTAGCACCAGATATAAAATCGGCTACAACCGCATCAACAGAAACCCCGGATCCCGCAATAAAAATACCTGTCTGACCAGTAGCACGAAAGTCTGAGGGTATACCTCTAGACTTTAAATCTTGAGCAATTGCCAAAGCAGTATACATTTTTCCAACTGAGCAATCAGTACCAACAGTTAAAAGTCGTTTTCCTGATCTACTAACTCCAGAACCCACATTAAAAGTAGTAGTTGGGTGACGAACGTCAAATAATTTACAGTTATTATTAAAAGCAGCATCTCGTATTTCTTCTAAACCTTCCAGTCTTTGATGAAGACCGGCTGCTATATCCATACCTGCTTCTAATGCTTCTACTAAAGTAGGTATCCAGGCTGCAGGAATAATGCCACCTCGATTGGCCACCCCAAGTACTAACGTACGACAACCAACCTCTTTTGCTTCTTTTATAGACATATTAGGAATTCCAAGATCTGCTTTGCAATTAGGTAATTTTATTTGCCCCAAACACCAATCACGTCGCCAATAAACTATACCACTGGCTGTTTTTGCCGCTAATTGATCAGGAGCATCTCCTAAAAACATAAGGTATGGATGTTCTATTTTCATTGGTCTCCAGCTTTTTTCAACGTTAAGGTTATTATACAACAGAATTTCTCTCGAAAGGATAAATATGTTTACCACAAGACCTGAAATTCGCGGAACATATGGAATGATCTCCTCAACTCACTATCTAGCAACAATGGCGGGCTGGTCTATGTTGGAAAAAGGCGGTAACGCATTTGATGCCGCAGTTGCAACAGGACTAGCTCTACAAGTCGTACACCCATACCAAAATGGTCCCGGTGGCGACTTACCAATTATCTTACATGATTCTTCCTCTAGGAAAACAAAGGTTATTTGTGGACAGGGGGTATCACCGCAAGACGCAACTATAAACCGCTACCATCAATTAGGACTTGATCTAGTTCCAGGAACAGGACTTCTGGCAGCTTGTGTACCTGGAGCATTTGGGGCCTGGATGCTATTATTACGTGACTACGGTACATTATCCCTGACTGATGTTATGCAGCCAGCCATAGACTATGCAAGAAATGGTTATTCTGTAGTTCCAATGATGAACACAGTTATATCTAATGTGGCAGAACTTTTCAGATCTGCGTGGCCCACATCAGCAAGTACTTACTTAGTCAATGGATCTCCCCCAAAAATTGGTTCTTTACATTATAATCATGTACTTTCTGATACCTACGCTAGACTTTTAAAAGAATCCAACTCAAAGGGTGGCAATCGAGAGAATATAATAGAATCAGCAACAAAAATTTTCTATGAAGGCTTCATCGCTGAAGAAATCGATAGATTCTGTAGTGAAACAGAATGGCTGGATAGCTCTGGTGAAATGCATGGAGGCTTGTTAAATGGAGAAGATATGTGTCGTTGGCATGCAACCATCGAAGACCCGGTATCTTATGAGTATAATGGATATACAGTATGCAAACCAGGTCCATGGAGTCAGGGACCAGTATTCTTACAACAATTGGCACTACTGAAGGGCTTTAACTTAGAATCAATGGACCCTTTAGGATCCGATTTTATTCATACCCAAATAGAGTGTGCAAAGTTGGCCCTTGCAGATAGAGAAGCATGGTACGGTGATCCTGCTATAAATGATGTTCCGTTAGAAACCTTATTATCTGATACCTATAATGACAATAGAAGACAGCTTATTTCTACTGAAGCATCTACCGAGCTACTTCCTGGTAGCCCGAATAATCGTCAACCAAAATTAGCTGAATTTAATATAGCTGACCCTAAGGCATTTCTTCCGGCTGGAGCAGGCGAGCCTAATACATCACAAACAAAAAGTGATGAGACAAAGATAGGTCCAGCTGCTGATATACATGGTCCGTCAGACGGTGATACTGTTCATCTTGATGCAGTGGATCAATCCGGTAATATGGTGAGTTGCATGCCTAGTGGGGGCTGGTTGCAATCATCACCAGTAATTCCCGGGCTTGGTTTTTGTTTAGGCACACGGGCCCAGATGTTTTGGCTACAAAATGGTTACCCAACAACTTTGAGGCCGGGCATTAGACCAAGAACAACACTTAGCCCAACACTTGCTTTAAAAGATGAAGAACCAGTATTAGCATTTGGAACACCAGGAGGTGATGCTCAGGATCAATGGGCACTAACTATGTTCCTTCGGCATACGCACCATAAAATGAACCTTCAAGCAGCAATAGATGCTCCAAATTTTCATACCGAGCATATGCCATCAAGTTTTTACCCTCGTACTTTTCAACCCGCAGTAGTAAAAGCAGAGAATCGATTACCGATGGAAACAATAACTTCCCTAAGAAATCGTGGCCATAAAATTGAGCTAACTGACGATTGGTCTTTAGGCAGGATGACCGCTGTCGGGCGTGAAAAAATAAATGGAAAATGGTTACTTAAAGCAGCCGCTCATCCGAGATTTCAAGAAGCCTATTCTGTTGGGCGCTAATCCCAGATTCATTATCTGACCTTACGAATGATTTGTTTTGATATGATTAGACTTCTACCAAAAGGCCCCTATCGCCGCATTTGGACACTTTCCTGGCCTACTATTCTATCAAACTTAACTGTGCCCATGCTCGGACTTGTTGATACTGCTGTGATGGGGCATCTACCGGACACAGCTTACATTGCCGGGGTGGCCGTTGGCGCAATGATTTTTAGCTTTGTTTACTGGGGGTTTGGTTTTTTGCGTATGGGAACAGTTGGATTCGCAGCTCAAGCAAAGGGAAGTAATAATAAAGATGAAATAAGAGCAGTTCTCGCCCGAGCTATCATCGTGGGTATTATAATTTCAATTTTAGTCATGATCATACAAACACCCATTCGCGCCAGCGCCCTAGCTTTAGTTAATGGCGAAGTTTACCTAGAACTATTAGCTGGAGATTATTTTGACTGCCGTATATGGGGAGCTCCTGCTACCCTAGTTAACTACGGGATTCTTGGATGGCTTTTAGGCATGCAATACGTGCGCACAGCACTAGTTGTACAGGTTCTTATTAACGCTCTAAATGCCATCCTTGATTTATGGTTTGTTCTGGAACTTGGCTGGGATGTTAAGGGTGTTGCTTTAGCAACAGTAATTTCTCAATACGTAGGAGTATTTGTAGGACTATTCTTAGCAATATTCCATCTTAAGAAAATTGGTGGGAAATGGGAAAGGTCACGCATTCTTGACACAGCAGCTCTAGGTAAAACTTTTAGGGTTAATCGTGACATATTTCTAAG
>JAQWSA010000009.1 GCA_029243445.1 Alphaproteobacteria bacterium | reverse complement strand
TCTTCTTTCTCTAAAGCATTTACATGAAGTTTTGCAAGATCACGCACATCTATTATTGAATTTGAGCTATTAGGGATTTTCTCAGAAAATCTTTTTCCATTAATAATTGCTGCGAATCGACTGAGACTTACAACAGGATCTCTTTGGAAAGCAGGGCCAACAATCATTGAAGGATTTATCACACATACTCGGAATTTTTCTCTAGCATTCGCCATTTTATTAAGTACTTTTTGATCTAAAAGTGTTTTACCAACAGCTGCATATTTTTTTTCTGAAAGTTGGTAATTGGGGTTAGACCAATGTAAATTTTCATTTTTTAGAGGCGGCTCACCCTCCATCGGGTTAGTAGATCCGGTACTTGAAGTAAAAACTGCTCGAGTTATTTTTGCATCGATTGCCATATCAGAGACATTCTCAGCAACCGCAACCATAAGATCTATTGTTTCCGGCACAACTAAAGGAGAACCAGCACAAACAATTACTCCGCTACAATTCTCCATTGCCTTTCTAATAGATTTTTTATCAAAAACGTCTGCTGCAAAAAGTGTTAAGTTATTCGAATCACTCCCATATGCTGCTACTTCAGAAAGCAACCAATTAGAATTCTCCCCCTGGACATCACGTAGTGTGCCATTTACGTCATAGCCACGTGATAGTAGCTCAGCTGTAACGTGACTGCCTACGAAACCACTACAACCAACGACACAAATCTTCTCAATACTCATTGTCCTACCCATAGAAAATAATTAATTAGTTAGTTAGTTAATTCCATGACCTTAAATTTTGGTTTAATTCTATATATTCAGGATGATCTGGTTTTAGTATTCCATAACGAATAGCAAAATCAATTATAACTAAATTTATATTGAACTTAAAGTTATTAGTTTTTTCAACAATCTTTAAAACTTCGGTTACTGGTAACCTGAAAAAACTACTATGTTCTCCCAGTTGATCAACCGGATAAAAATCAGAGGGTAAAATCAGGTCATATATAAAAAGAACATCTCTACGAAGCCCCTCCTTTACTCCCAAATTATAACTTATAGCTCCAGCCGGTCGCGATTCACGTGCCAGCATCATCGGAACTGAAGCCTCTTCCCAGGATTCCTTAATTACATTTTCTTCTATTGTATACCCAGAAGGTATACCACCAGCCACCATATTATCGAGCTTCCCTGGATCCACACGACTATTTAAACTGCGTACGCCAACCCACATCTCAAGGCCAGCGGAAGTTTTTACATATGCATTTACATGAATACCATAAGCTAAAAAGCCAAATACTGGTATCCATGCCCTATCAAGGTAAAAAAGCGGTTCCTCTCCAAACTGTCTCATCACTGTAAAATTTTCTTTTCTGTTCTCTGGAATCAGCTTTTGAGATTCAAGTTCTTCACAAATTTCCCTCATTATCCTGGTTCTTTCTTCTAGACCAGTGATATTTTTTGTAAAAAAAACCGTATTATCAGTTAGATTAAAGATTTCAGGCCATTGGTTAAGGTGTAATATAAATTGATGAGACACCCAGCCAATTTGTTTGTCATCAATTATAAAAGGTTGATAATTTTGTAAATCATGTGCATTGCAGGCAGATATATGACGATAAAGCGACACTTTAAAATTCCTCCTAGATCCTTACCTGATTGCCGAGAAAAAACATTGAAAAATTATGATTCAATAAATTAAGTTAGTTTTACCAGTAAACATAATCGTCAGCACTTTGTTATTACTATTACTTTTTTGGAATGCAAACTAGGAATGAAGATATGGTCCAACTTACACGTATTTACACGCGAGGCGGTGACACAGGAGAAACCTCATTAGGTTCTGGTAAACGTGTACCTAAATACGATACTAGAGTAGCCGCCTATGGAACTGTTGATGAAACCAACTCAGTTATTGGTATAGTACGCCTAAACGTTGATCCCGGGTCTGGTATAGATGAAATGCTTGCTAGATTACAAAATGATCTTTTCGATCTAGGAGCAGATTTATGTACGCCTGAAAGTAAATCATCATCAATTAAGGAAAATAATGAGGCTCTGAGAATTGTTGATGTCCAAGTGGCTCGATTGGAAAAAGAAATAGACGAATTGAATGCGAATCTGAGCCCTTTGGAGTCTTTCATACTGCCCGGCGGCACAGCCGCGGCATCTTATCTCCATCTTGCAAGAACCATTGCCCGTCGGGCCGAAAGAGAAATAGTAGAGTTAGCAACAAGAGAAGCAGTAAATCCAATAGCTATAAAATATATTAACCGTTTGTCTGATCATTTATTTGTTTTAGCACGTCACCTTAATGATAGGGGAACAACTGATGTACTTTGGATACCTGGTAATAACAGGTAAGATTGACTCACTTAAACACCTTCGGCATGTTGGTTTAATTAAAAATTTATAATTGGCTAATAAAAACATAATCCTACATGAATATGGTTTTTTTAAATAAATTTAAGGTAAATGGATGGGAATATCATTGTTTACTATAACTACATTTTGATACATATAAAATATAACTTACACCTTTTCAAACAAAACATTTAGGCAAAATCAATCATGAAAGTCCTCGTTCCCGTTAAGCGGGTAATTGATTATAACGTTAAAATTCGTGTTAAAGCTGACAAAACAGGCGTCGAAACAAGTAATGTTAAGATGTCTATGAACCCCTTCGATGAAATCTCTGTCGAAGAAGCAATTAGAATGAAGGAATCCGGAGCAGTAGAGGAAATTATTATCGTTTCTATAGGTGTGCAGCAATGCCAAGAAACAATACGCACAGCACTGGCTATGGGAGCGGATAGAGGCATTCATGTTAAATCAGACGAAGACTTAGAACCATTAGCTATAGCAAAAATACTTAAACATTTAGTGGAAAAGGAATCGCCTGAAGTTGTAATACTTGGAAAACAAGCTATTGATGATGATTCCAATCAGACCGGTCAGATGTTGGCAGCACTTCTAGGATGGTCTCAAGGTACATTTGCATCAAAAATTGAATTTACTGCAGACAAGGCTAAAATAACTCGTGAGATAGATAGCGGACTTGAGAATATAGAAGTTGTGTTACCAACTATTTTGACTGTTGACTTGCGACTAAACGAACCGAGGTACGCATCGCTTCCTAACATAATGAAGGCCAAGAAAAAACCTATTGACGAACTCACGCCAGACCAACTTAACGTTGATACTACACCACGCCTTGAAACCCTCTCAGTGGAAGAACCACCAGTCCGACAGGCAGGCGTTATGGTAGATTCTGTTGCTGCTCTGGTAGAAAAACTCAAAAATGAAGCGAGAGTTATATAATGAGTATCCTTGTTATTGCCGAACATAATAATGCGCTATTACTTCCTTCTACACTGAACACTATAACAGCGGCATCCCAGCTTTCTTCTCATGGAGCTGGAGAAATCGTCATACTTGTCGCAGGAAGTGGATGTAAGGAAGTGGCAACTGCCGCAACTAAAATCAATAATGTTAGTAAAGTTTTGCTTGTAGATAATGATTCACAAGAACACGCCTTAGCTGAAAATTTAGCAGCACTTGTTATTAGTTTAGCAAAAGACTTTAGTCATATACTTGCGCCAGCAACAACCTTTGGAAAGAATTTTCTGCCGCGAGTGGCTGCTTTACTAAATACTCAACAAATATCTGAAATATCATCAGTCATTGATGAAGAAACTTTTATAAGACCAATTTACGCTGGTAATGCATTAGCGACAGTAAAATCTGCAGACAAAATTAAGGTGATAACAGTAAGAACTACTAATTTTGATCAAGCGATAGAAGATGGCGGTAGCGCTGAGGTAGAGTTGATTGAAAGTCACAATGACGAAGGAAAATCAATATTTCTTAGTACATCAGAGCCAAGTGGAGATCGCCCAGAACTAACAACGGCCGAGGTTATAATATCTGGTGGACGTGGTATGGGCTCAGGTGAGAATTTTGATTTAATTGAACCTATTGCAGATAAGCTTGGGGCCGCAATGGGCGCATCTCGAGCAGCCGTTGATGCAGGATTTGTTCCTAACGACTGGCAGGTTGGTCAAACCGGCAAGGTTGTCGCACCAGAACTGTATATAGCCATTGGGATTTCTGGAGCTATCCAACATTTAGCAGGAATGAAAGATTCTAAAGTAATAGTGGCAATTAATAAAGATGAAGAGGCACCAATTTTTCAGGTAGCCGACTATGGTCTTGTCGCTGATTTATTTCAAGCATTACCTGAACTCAATGACGAATTAACCAAAATTCTTTCCTAAAATAGCTAATTCCTAAAACCTTGCAAATTCAAATATGTTTAAAAAAATAGGAATAATAGGCGCTGGTCAGATGGGAAGTGGTATTGCCCAGGTCAGCTCATTAGCATCCTTTGAAGTGAATTTAATTGATGTGTCAGACATACTATTACAAAAAGCACTTAATAAAATTAACTCAAATATGGAAAGACAGGTTAAAAAAAGCTTTATAGAAGAGGAAGATAGATTAGCTGCGCTCGGGCGTATAACAGTTAGTACGGAAATGGACTTCATTAGCAACTGCGATTTAGTTATTGAAGCAGCGACAGAACAGGAACAGGTAAAAATTAAAATATTAAAAGAACTATCGTCTCATTTAAAACCTAATGCAATAATAGCCACAAATACTTCCTCTATATCAATAACAAGATTAGCCTCAGCTACCGATCGGGCTGATAAATTTATTGGTATGCATTTTTTTAACCCAGTACCAGTAATGAAATTAGTTGAGATAATACCAGGGTTAGCGACGGATAAAAATACCTGCGATTTAATTAAAGATTTTAGTAAACAGCTAGGTAAGGTAGGCACTATATCAGAAGATTTTCCAGCATTTATAGTAAACCGAATCCTTCTACCTATGATTAATGAAGCCGTATACACTTTGTATGAAGGGGTTGGCAGTATAGACAGTATCGACTCTGCTATGAAGTTAGGTGCAAATCACCCGATGGGCCCATTAGAACTGGCAGACTTCATTGGCCTAGATACATGCCTTTCAGTGATGCAAGTACTTCATGAAGGCCTAGCGGATTCTAAATACAGACCATGTCCACTTCTGGTAAAATATGTTGATGCTGGTTGGTTGGGCCGTAAATCAGGGCGCGGCTTCTACGACTATAATGACAATAAGCCATCTGCCAATCGATAAGCTTTATTTTAGTAAAAAAGTACGTTTTCACATTAATAATTACTAAAATACTTTCTTATTTTCTTTATTAAACTAATTTTATCTTTTTCTTTGATTTTATGTTTAAGATAATAATTTATTAAGGCAATTGCTTCTTTGTGATCCCATTCAATTGATCCAACCAACCTACCTATTTCTGCACCGTCAGTTCCGATCAATATAGTCGTTGGTATAGAAATTATCTCCATGGCACGAGAGTATTTTAATTTATTATCAATGAATGCCTGAGGAATATCAATTTTATGTTTTTCTATGAATTTATCAGTCTGCTTAAAGCCTGCACGGTCTTGACTAACCAATACGACTTGAAAGTTTTCATCGGAAAAGTGGTCATTTAACCTACTTAAAGAGGGCAATTCGCGGACGCATGGAACGCACCACGTTGCCCAAAAATTCAACAAAACAAACTTGCCATGAAAGCTTTCAAGGGTTATTTGGCCTTGGTCTTTTGATAATAAAGGACTAATCGGCGCTGGTGCAGGTCTGCTCAGTTCTATAAAGTTATTTACGATTCCTTTAATTGGTGGTTTACCATGGTCCGAATATGCCGAAACTGATACAAAAATGCTGGTAACTCCAATTACAGTAAGAAATAATTTTAGCATAATAGTATCTCTACAAAATAGGTCGCTGAATTAAAATGAGCCCAAACGATAATAGCAAACCTTCTAACGCACATTGGGGTGGACGCTTCACCGGCGGACCGGCTGAAATAATGGAAAAAATAAATGCCTCTATAGCGTTTGACCGTCGCCTGTTTTTACAAGACATCGCAGGCTCTCGGGCACACGCCGATATGTTAGTTGCTCAGAACATTCTAAGCCCTGAAGATGGTAAAGCAATTAATGAAAGTTTAGAACTGGTTTCGCAAGAAATATTAGCCGGAAATTTTTCTTTTTCTGAAAAGCTTGAAGATATTCATATGAATATCGAATCACGCTTAAAAGAACTTATTGGTGAACCAGCGGGACGTTTACACACAGCACGATCACGTAATGATCAAGTGGCAACGGATTTCCGCCTATGGGTAAGAGACTCGCTTGATGATATAGATAAATTATTGTGTCAGCTGCAAACAGTTTTAATAGATAATTCCGAAAAGTATGCAGACCTAATAATGCCAGGTTTTACACATTTACAAACAGCACAACCAATAACCTTTGGTCACCATCTACTGTGCTATGTTGAAATGTTTGGGCGTGACCGAGGTAGATTTTCAGACTGTCGCAGGCGATTAAATGAATCACCCCTTGGCTCTGGTGCATTGGCTGGTACAACATACCCAATAGATAGACAACATACTGCTAAGTCTCTGGGTTTCGATCGCCCGATGGTTAACTCTTTAGATGCGGTTTCCGATCGCGATTTTGCCCTAGAGTTTCTTTCTTCTGCTGCCATTAGTATGACCCATGTTTCACGTTTTTCAGAAGAAATTATTCTCTGGTGCAGTGACAGTTTTGGCTTCATACACCTGTCAGATTCTTTTACAACGGGCAGTTCAATGATGCCACAAAAAAGAAATCCAGATGCAGCAGAACTTTCTAGGGCAAAATCTGGAAGAGTTTTTGGAAATTTAATGACACTGCTCTCAGTTATGAAAGCTCTTCCTCTCGCGTATAGCAAAGACATGCAAGAAGACAAAGAACCAGTATTTGATTCGATGGATTCACTAACTTTGGCACTTACGGCAATAACAGGTATGGTGGTTGATCTTAAACCTATTCCAGAAGCAATGTATACAGCTGCTCAAAAGGGTTACCCCACAGCGACTGATCTTGCAGATTGGTTAGTAACATCTGTTGGATTACCGTTTCGTGAGGCTCATAATGTTACAGGTAAAATTGTTAAGGCGGCTTATGATAAAAATTTATCTCTAGAAGATTTTCCTTTGATCGAAATGCAATCAATCGATCAACGTATTACCAATGATGTAATATCAGTATTGTCTATAGAATCCTCAATATCACGTCGTACCAGCGAAGGAGGTACAGCACCTGAAAATGTTCTTGCATCTGCAGCACTTGCGCGCAAAAGATATTTATGATGTCTAAAGTAAATTATTTTACAAAGACTTTTATTATTGCATTGGTTGTACTAATAACTTTTTCAGCCTGCGGTAAAAAGGGTTCACCTACTCCTCCATTAGGTAAAGAGATTACTTATCCTAAGAACTATCCAGCACGCTGAGATAATAATATGAATGCGTTTTCTTATAAAAATAGAGACTTATATGTCGAAAATGTCGCTATTTCAGCCATAGCGTCTGATGTCGGAACACCGTCGTATATATACTCTACGCTGGCAATGCAGGAGGCTTATAAATGTTTTACAGGTGCTTTCTCTAAGCAACGCGCACAAGTTTGTTTTGCAATGAAATCAAACTCTAATCTAGCGGTAATTAACACATTTGCTGAACTAGGTGCTGGAGCTGATGTCGTTTCTAATGGCGAGTTAATGAAAGCAATATCTGCAGGCATAAAACCTAAAAATATTGTTTATTCAGGAGTTGGTAAAACCCGTCAGGAAATGTCAGCTGGAATAGAGGCAGGTATTTTACAGTTCAACGTCGAATCTCTACCGGAACTGTTGTTATTGTCAGATATCGCGGCAAGCAAAAACACTTCAGTAGATATTGCCATCAGAGTTAACCCAGACGTGGATGCTGATACTCATCATAAGATTTCTACTGGGCGCAAAGAAGATAAATTTGGAATTGATATATCTCAGGCAAAAGATATATTTAACCAAGCACTTTCCCTACCTGGTCTGAGCCCCGTTTCTATCGCTGTTCATATAGGAAGTCAGCTAACTGATTTATCTCCATTTGAAACTGCATTCAAAAACGTTGCAACGCTTACTCGAGACCTACGTTCTAATGGGTTTGAAATCAAACGGCTAGATCTGGGTGGTGGTCTAGGAATATCATACGGAAATAATAAGGCTCCTAATCCCGACGATTATGCCAAGATTGTTGAAAGTACGGTTGGAAGTTTAGATTGTGATCTCATTTTCGAACCAGGGCGTTATCTTACAGGTAACGCAGGAATTTTATTAACTAGCGTTATTTACTATAAGGATACCGGATACAAACGCTTTGTAGTTGTAGATGCAGCTATGAATGACTTGCTTCGTCCGGCTCTCTATGAAGCCGAGCACGCTATTCAAGAAGTACGAAAACCATCAGATAATAAAGAGGTTACTAAGGTCGATATAGTTGGTCCGATCTGCGAGACAGGGGATACTTTTGCTATAGAATATCCACTAACTAGTCCCGTGTCTGGCGACCTTCTTGTTATAAAGGACACTGGAGCCTACGGAGCAGTCATGGCTTCTTCTTATAACAGTAGGCCATTAGTTCCCGAAGTCTTAGTAAGTGGCGAAGATTACGCATTGGTAAGAAGACGTGAAACTCTGGAAGAACAGATCAATCGAGAGTTCTTAGCTCCATGGCAAAATAATATCAAATAAGTACTAATTAAAAGTACTATTTAATTTAATGTTTTCCTTTAATAAAAGTAGTATTTATCCAATTATATATTATTTCAGTTTCTGGCCAAACATAAAGTATTGAATCACGTTCAAACCAAATTAAAACAATAATCAACAAAAATAAAGAAACAACTAGAAGCCATGATATAGATATATTTTCCTTAACCTTTGGTTCTGCAATTACCGGTAAATTAGGAGTTTTTATTGAAGAACGCTCAAGATAATCCAAGGGTGTAACCCTGACTGGTTCTGCTAAACTAGGACCAGAAGGAATAGCAAACCACAAATGCTCGCACTTACCACACTTCACATAACGACCTTTGGGACGCAAAGCCTTTGCATCAACGGCAAATCTCGTATTACACTGTGGACAACCAAGGATCATAACGGTTACGCCAAAAATGTTATTCAAACATATACTAATTACTACATCAATTTTTTATCGTTAAATATATTACCTAACAGTTGGTCAATGGTCTAATATGATTATAGTGCTAATCGTAACAATTAATAAATATATACTCATAACAAGGGCCCTAACTTTAAAAGCCCCAACTAAAATGCCTTGATACAATCAGAATGGCTAATAAAAATAAACGCCGTAAATTAAGTAGATTATCTAGATATCTATTAATATTATCGATATTCCTAATTGGACTCTGGTTTTTAGGGTTTTTCATTTATTTAAACAAAATTTCAAGCACCTATTCTGTTCCACTCAATACTTTAAAAGAAGTTAACGCAATTGTTGTCTTAACTGGAGGAAGAGGACGACTTGATCAAGGATTAAATCTATTTAAAAAAGGAAAATCACCAGAACTTTTCATATCAGGTGTAGATAGCGGGGTTGATAAAACAACTCTCCTTAAAAACCGAAACATTGATGGTAAAATGTTAGATTGTTGTATTAATCTGGGATATAATGCCGAAAATACATTTGGAAATGCAACAGAAACAGCACATTGGATAAGGTCAAAACAATTTTCGTCTTTATACTTAGTAACCGCTAATTATCATATGCCAAGAAGTTTGTTAGAATTTCAAACAGCTTTACCAGAAGCAATAATTATACCCCACGCGGTACACCCTAGTAATGTGCATATGAAAGATTGGTGGCGCTGGCAGGGCACCGTAAGGCTATTAACGGCTGAATATGCTAAGTACATTGCGACTTATATTCGTACAATACTGACTCGATAACGGACGAATATGTTTTCTAATATAATACAAATCATTCGACCACTTATATTTACAGTACTTTTTTATGGCTGGACTGCGTTTATTGGTTTAGCAGCAATTCCTTTATTAGCATGTCAAACTAAAACCATAATGGGTGTAGGACGATTCTGGGTAAAGGGGTCATTTTTAATATTAAAATTCATAATGGGAATTGAGTACCACGAACGGGGCAAAAACTTTCTGGAGGATGGACCTGTAATTATTGCAATGAAACATCAATCAGCATGGGATACCTTAGCAATAAACATAATGACGAAAAATGCAGCAATAATTTTAAAAAAAGAGCTTTTACTCATTCCAATATTTGGTTGGTATCTAAAACGTGCCAATCATATTGCCGTTGATAGAAATGGGGGCGCTTTCGCTCTTAAAGAAATGTTAAAACAAGCACGCAAGCAATTAACTGCTGGACGACCTATAGTAATATATCCGCAAGGCACAAGAACATTACCTGGTAGAAAAAAAGCATACCATCATGGTGTGGCAGCTCTGTATCTTAGCCTAAACCAAACCGTTGTACCTGTGGCCTTAAACTCAGGTCTTTTCTGGCCTCGTCGTTCACTAAAGATGAACTCTGGGAAAATAATAATAGAATATCTAAAACCTATTCCTCCAGGATTAAATCGTAAAGAATTTATGCATGAACTTGAAAAGTCTATCGAAACAGCAACCATCAGTCTACAAAATGAAGCCTTAGAAAATTTTTCTATCTATAACTAATGTTTCATAACCTCCTAATAACTTTATGAATCTGACTAGACTTTTATTAAATTTTTACTAACTCAAGTAAATCAACAAATTTAGAAGCGTTAATATTTAATTTTTGCAAATATGTTATAGTATTTATTAAATACTCGATATTTGTTCCGCTAACACCTTTGCTGTTTCTTATATATCTAGCAGCTATATTAGCTTTTAGCTTTCCTGCATATTGAATATGCTTATGAGCTGGTGTGTAGGTATGCGCCCTAACCACTTTATCATTAAAATGCACCGAAACCCATCGAGGGTGATACACACTAGTCACCATTTCACGCTTTATAAGACAATTAACTACAGATTTAGCATTTTTAGCAGAAACCTTATATAATACTCCTTTGCAGCTACCACCTTTATCTAACCCAAGAACTAAACCAGGCTGATTGCGAGTTCCCCGATGAAAATGTGAATAAACACAAAAAGATCTATGAAAACCATGTACTAAACCAGTGTGAGTTTCAATAAAATTAAAAGCAGGCCTCCACATTAGAGAACCATAAGCAAATACCCATAAATCACTGGGCTCATCATGCGTTAGCATTACGGCCTCAAGAGTTTTAGAAAGTCCATTTTGTGAAAGACAATATTGTTCTTTGAGATGACTAAGATCTGGCTGAGATTTTTTCATAATGCCGAACACTCAGCTATTTGCTAGTATTAGATGGAAAAACATAGGAATTCGAACATTGATTATAATTTGTAAGTTT
>JAQWSA010000008.1 GCA_029243445.1 Alphaproteobacteria bacterium | reverse complement strand
ACCTGTACTGAATGGCTGGTGTCAAATCCCACATTCGCTCTCTACTGAAGTGATGTGTCATCAAGGGTGGGATTCTGTTACAGTCGACTTACAACATAGTGGTGTTAGTGAGGCAGAAGCTATTACTATGCTGCAAGCAATCTCCACCACCGATGTAGTACCGATGGTCCGCACACCCTGGAATGAACCAGGTGTTATTATGCGGCTTCTTGATGCCGGCGCTTACGGAATTATTTGTCCAATGATTAATAATAGGGCAGACGCTGAAGAATTCGTTTCTGCCTGTAAATACCCACCGACGGGTATTAGATCAAATGGCCCCTATCGCGCCCTAATGTATGGCGGCAATGATTACCAAGCTCATGCAAATGACGAGATAGTTACATTAGCAATGATAGAAACTCAGGAAGCTATGGCAAACCTCAAAGAGATTGTAGATACACCTGGTCTCGACGGTGTTTATATTGGGCCTTCTGATTTAGCTATGTCACACGGAAGACCTCCTGAACTCGATCATTTTGAAGGTCCTATAGTACCCTTAATTGCCCGTGTCCGAGAGGAAGCCCATGCGGCAGGAAAAGTTGCTGGACTTCATGGAGCAAGTGCAAAATATGCTATTCGCATGATTAATGAGGGATTTAATCTTGTTACACCCACTTCGGATATACGTTTAGTTGCCACAGGTGCCGCCCAAATGGTTACAGATATAAAGGCAGGCTAAATATATGTAAAAATAAACTCTATAAATTATTTAAGGAAAGCCTCATATGACTTTAACAGCAATAATAACCTTCGAAATTTCGACCACATATGAAGAATGGGAACCAGGTTTTTATGCTGCCCAACCTACTGCAAGGAAAGCCGGTATTTATGACTTGGCGCATGGGTATGATCCTGAAAACCCAAATAAATGTATGGTCGTTTTACAGGCACCATCCGCAGAAGCATTGCAAGAATTCTTTGATAAAAACGTTGAGGCCGTAGTAGCTTCAGGGCATATAATTGAAAGCACTCAAATTTCTTTTTATAATGTCTGAGGTAAAAGAGATTTTAAGTTCCTTCTTATGATGGTTTATCTAACTTTACACTTTTACGAAAACCAACGCTTATTGACATCATTGGGGGCACAACGGCCAGAGTTAAAATAGCTGATAAGGCCAAGCCACCAACTACTACTGATCCCAAGCCCCTATATAATTCAGAGCCTGCCCCCGGAAATAAAACTAGCGGTAGCATACCAACCACTGACGTAAGCGTGGACATGAATATGGGACGTATTCTATTTTGGGTTGCTAGAGTTATTGCTTTATCAGGTGACAAACCGTCTGACCGGATATGTATTAGTGTTTGATGAACCAATAAAATTGCATTATTTACTACAATTCCAATCAATATAATAAAACCTAGCATCGTCAGCATATCCAGAGGTTGATACACAGACTTATTTAGGAGAGCTAATCCAGCAAGTCCGCCCGCAGCTGCTATTGGAACAGATAGTAATATTATCAATGGATATATAAAACTCTCAAACAATATTGCCATAACAAGATAAACAATAATTATAGCAAGAAGTAGATCAATAACAATTTCATTCCACGTTTCTGTTAGTTTATCAGCTGTACCACTAATTCTAAAACTAACTCCTTCAGGTAATCCAGCTGCTTCAATTGGTTCAATAACTTGATCCCTTATCAGATCTATTGCTTGTTGCAATGGAATAGAGTCCGCAGGAGTAACTCTTAGCGTCATAGTACGCACTCTTTCAGAACGACGAATTTCTGTAGGACCGTTAGTCACCGAAATTTTCGAAAGGCTGCTTACTGAAACAACTCTGCCGTCACGAGTTACCACCGGAAGTGAACCTATATCTTGCGTTTTTCCTATGTTATCAATTTCTCCCATAAGGGTTAAATCAATACGCTTACCGTTTACGGTTATCTGTGATACGCGTAATCCTTCACTAAAAGCATCAACTGCCTGACCTAAATCGAAAGCTGTCAAACCATTATCAGAAAGTGCTACTCTATCCGGCTCTACACGAACTTCGGGAGCTCCCAAAGACAGACTTGGTAATGGTCTCGTGCGATGACCTTCAGACGGTGGTAAAAGGGGCATTAACTTAAAGAAAGCCTGCCTACCAACATTAAAAATAGTATCCAATTCAGGACCTGATACATCTACATCAATGGCCCTACCGCCTCCTATAGAACGTCCAAATAAGGAAGGCTGAAAAACAAAAGCCATTGTTCCTGGCTCTTGAAAAGCTGCGGATTGCATTACTGGTATTAAATCACGCACTTTGGTTGGATCAACGGAGGTTCCTCCAATAAAAGCACTGCCCGTAAATGATACGCGCAAAAAACGTTCAAACTTTGGAGGTTCTCCGGGTTCTGATTCCCTTCCAGTTACAGTGGCCCAGTTTTTTCTTGTTCTATCAGCTATTTTTTCAGTGATTTCATTAATCGTATTAAGGTTATAACCAGCAGGAGGCTGAACAAATCCAAAAACAAAATTACGGTTACCTGTAGGTAAATAATCCAGCTTAGGTAAAAACAACACAGTTGACGCAATAGAAAGGCCTGTAATGAGTCCAACTACACCAAGTGCAGATAGTTTAGACTTAACAACTTGACGAGTAAAACCAATCCAAAATGATGTGAATCCCCGAGCTAAATAATCAATAACTGGGATTTTAATTGTTCTAGTTTGACTATATTCGCCTACTAATAATCGGTTAGATAATGCTGGAATAAGAGTAATAGAAACAATTAAAGATAGTAAAACCGAAACCGAAATAGCAACAGCAATATCTCGGAAAAGTTGTCCCACCTCCAGATCCATTAGTAAAATTGGAATAAATACCATTATAGTTGTAAGTGCTGATACTAGAACAGCCGGCCATACTTCAGCTGCCCCCCGATATGCTGCTTCTGACCGTGTCATCCCATTTTGCCGCAAGCGGTAAATATTTTCTAGAACTACAATTGCTGCATCAACAACCATACCTACCGCAAAAGCGATACCTGCCAGACTGATTACATTAAGTGACCTACCCAGCATAGCCATTGCTACAAATGAACCAATAACAGATACAGGAATAGCTAAAGAAATTACCAGTGTAGGTCGCCAAGATCTTAAAAAAAGAAGTAATATTCCAGCGGCAAGAAGCCCCCCAATAATTATGTTTTGCTGAACTAATCGTATCGCAGAATTAATGTAGACAGTCTCATCGTAAACATTCTGGATTTTTAAACCAACATCTTTCAAAACACCTTCTGACAGCCTTTTAACAACTTTGTGAACTTGTTCCATAGTCTCAAGGACATTTGCTCCCTGAGATCTTGTTAGATTAAATGCCATGGCTCGATCATCAAAATTATGCGCCAAAGATCTTGCCTTTTTATAGGACAGATAAACCTCTGCTATATCACCGACTTTTACTCTACTAACGCGGCCGTCTTCTGACATTTCCGTGCGAAGTACTATATTACGAATCTGTTCTGGAGCGCTTAATTCACCATCAGTCCGCACAACATAGCTGCGTTTGCCTTCATTAACATCACCGCCAGAAATTGAGGTGTTTTCAGCTCTCAAGCGTCTCACTATATCTGATATTGTTAAGGAATATTTTGCTAAACGATCAGCATTAATGACAATTCGCATTTCACGTTGCGTTTCTCCATAAACGTTAACTGCAGAAACACCCTCAATACGCTCAATTTTTTCTTGAACAGTATCATCTAAGAAATCACCATAGGTAATTAAATCTCGATTATTTCCATCCTCGCGAGTCAGTAAAAACCATGCAATAGCATTATCATCAGTGCCGGATGTCTTGAGCATAGGTTCATTAGCCTCTGACGGATATCCAGTAACACGGTCAAGCCGATTAGCAACCAATAAGAGTGCTCGGTCCATATTCTGCCCAGGAGAAAACTCTAACTTTACCGTAGCCCTGCCGGAACGACTCCGGCTCTCCATGGATTTCACTCCTTCCAAACCTTTTAGGACTTCTTCTTGTCTATTAACTATTTCACGTTCAACTTCAGCTGGAGCCGATCCAGGCCAAGATGTATTTACTATAATAACAGGCTGCCGAACGTCAGGCGCCATTTGTATAGGGATCCGCTGCAATGCTACATAGCCAAACAATAAAACCATGAAAACAACAGATAATACTGATATTGGGCGTTTAATTGATAGAGAAATCAAATTCATTTTATTTGACCTTACCAGGTCTGAATTTATTTAAAGTCTTCGTACCACTACTAATTTTTAGTCTCTGACCTGGCCTCAGGTTTTCATTACCTCGAACTACTACTACGTCACCTGGCTTAAGTCCTGATTTAACAACGAATCTACTACCTACAGAAACTCCTAATTCAACTTTCTGAGGTATACCGCTTCCGTTACGCTCAACAAAGACAGTGTTTTCCCCACGACTTTGTATAATAGCATCCTTTGAGACAGTAACTACAGCAGTGGGCAAACCAATTGGAATATACAATGTAACGCTTTGATTTATTGCCAGTGATCTTTTTAGATCATTAAAATTAGGTTTAAACCTAACCTGACGAGTGCGTGTACGAGGGTTTTCATTTGGAACCACTGAAAGAACTATAGCAT
>JAQWSA010000007.1 GCA_029243445.1 Alphaproteobacteria bacterium | reverse complement strand
TTCTTTTCGTGGAGAAGAATATACGGATTCTCCATTTCACAGGTCATTTTATCAGCATTAGTAATAAAGTAAGGGCTCAGATAACCACGATCAAACTGCATCCCTTCAACTACATCAAGCTCTGTAGCCAGGCTTTTAGCCTCTTCAACCGTAATCACGCCTTCATTACCAACCTTTTGCATTGCGTCAGCAATAATTGCTCCAACTTCACGATCTCCATTAGCTGAAATCGTTCCAACCTGGGAAATTTCTTCGTTGGTTCTAATTTTTTTAGCGCTTTTCTCAATGGCAGCAACTACCCCTGCTACAGCGGCATCAACACCGCGCTTAAGATCCATAGGGTTCATACCGGCAGCAACTGCTCGCGATCCCTCAGTAACTATAGCCTGTGCTAGTACAGTAGCTGTTGTAGTTCCATCACCGGCCAAATCATTAGTCTTGGAAGCTACTTCCTTGACCATTTGGGCACCCATGTTCTCGAACTTATCATCTAGCTCAATTTCTTTTGCAACCGTAACACCATCTTTGGTAATTCTTGGTGCGCCAAATGCTTTATCTAGAATAACATTGCGGCCTTTTGGACCTAACGTTACCTTTACAGCATCGGCAAGAGTATCGACACCATGCAGCAGCTTATCGCGTGCTGAAGTGCCAAACTTGACTTCTTTTGCGGCCATTCTTTTAAATTCCCTACGTTATATTTGCGTTAAGCAGCTTTTTTCTTGGCGTTTTTTTTGCCTTCAACGATACCCATGATATCGGACTCCTTCATAATGAGAAGTTCCTCTCCATCTATCGTTACTTCAGTGCCCGACCATTTGCCAAACAGCACTATATCACCGGCTTTTACATCCATCGGCGTTATACTGCCGTCTTCTGCACGTGCACCAGATCCAACGGAAACTACTTGACCTTCCGATGGTTTTTCTTGAGCCGTATCAGGGATAATAATTCCACCGGCTGTTTTTTCGTCTGATCCTACTCGGCGGACCACAACCCGATCGTGTAACGGGCGAAAACTCATGCCTTAATCCTCCATATATTCATATATTTTTGCGATTCCGCGATTATCGCGGCAATCATTAGCACTCCATTCATAGGAGTGCCAAACAGATAGTGACGGCATAGCGCTCTGTCAACCACCGATCACCTTAAGTTATAGGTTTTGTATCTATTTATATGTTTTTTTTAGCATATTTAATTATATAACTATTTGTTTTTAAATAAGTAATTATATAGTTAGATAATTCTATGTTACAATTAAAAAATTATTTTTAATACGCTTAATTAAGGTTTATCTCTTAAAATTTCTAATATTTTTTGTAATTTCTTTGTTAATATTATCATTAAACTTGTCACTTAGATAAAAAAATCGTAGCAATACAAAATATCACATTATTGATTTCCTTATAGGAATAATAGAAAACATATATATTGAAGTACTTTCATTATAGTCCAGCTCGAAACCTGGAGGATTTATGACTATAAAAGTAGCTATTATTGGTTCAGGACCGAGCGGTTTTTATACAGCAGATTCGTTGATCAAAAGTGGAAATGACGTCGAAATCGATATTATTGACCGATTACCAACTCCATTTGGCCTAATTCGTGGTGGGGTGGCACCAGACCATCAGACAACTAAAAAAGTTGCAAAAGCTTATGAAAAAACAGCACTTAACGATTCTGTCAGTTATTTTGGGAACGTTGAAGTAGGTAAAGATATCTCGATCGATGAATTGCGTAAAGCTTATGACGCCGTAGTTCTGGCAGTTGGGGCTCCAACTGATCGAAAATTAGGTATTCCGGGTGATGACAAGAAAGGGGTATACGGATCCGCTGATTTTGTTGGATGGTATAACGGCCATCCTGACTTTACCAATTTAAATCCTGACCTAGATGTCAAAGCTGTGGCCGTAATAGGTGTTGGAAACGTTGCAATTGATACTGCAAGAGTATTAGTAAAAACTTCTAATGAAATGGCAACAACAGATATAGCTGACCATGCCACCCAGGCAATAAATGCCTCACCAATAGCCGACGTTTTTTTATTCGGACGGAGAGGGCCTGTTGAAGCAAAATTTACTAATGTTGAGCTGCGAGAGATGGGGAAATTGGAAAACTGCGTACCGATAATCCATGAAGATCAAATACCGGAAGAAGTATTAGGTTCATGGTCTGAAAGAGACCAACGGTTAAAAGAACGTAATTTGACAACTATGCGCGAATTTTTGCAGGTGGATACAAAAGGTAAGTCAAAAAACGTTCATTTTGAATTCTTTGCAAATCCTGTAGAAGTACTTGGGAATGATAGAGTTGAAGGCCTTAGAGTAGAGAAAACCATGGTTAAAGATGGACGAGCTATGGGTACAGGTGAATTTTTCGAAATTGAATGCGGGCTAATAGTTGCCGCGATAGGATATTATTCAATCCCTATCGAGGGGGTGCCATTTGATAATGATAACGGAATTGTTAAACATACAGATGGACGAATAGATGAAGGCGTGTATGCAGTGGGATGGATTAAGCGCGGACCTACTGGAGTTATAGGAACAAACAAGCCGGACGGTGATATTGCTGCAAAACAAATTATAGCAGATATCAAGGAAAGCAAAAAGCCAGGGCGTATTGCGCTTATATCTATGCTAAAAGAAAGAAATGTAAGAGTAGTTAATTATCAAGATTGGCAAAAAATTGATACAGCCGAAATAACTGCCGCTAACGAACAAGCACCTAGAAAAAAGTTTGTAACTGTTAAAGAAATGATATCTGCACTTGATTAAATCAAAAAAAAAGCGTTTAAGAAAAAAATAATACACTTTTTATTAAAAAAACATCATTTAGTACTTGAAAGAAATGCACCAGAGGAAGATGTTAAGCTCGAAGCAATGTGCTCGCTAATAACCCCGGAAATCATCTATAACCAATAAAAAATCGTCCAAGGAAAAAGTATATGTCCCAGGTATCCGCCCTGGCGCGGTCGGAAGAAAAACGTGATGAAGTAGAATCAGCAGTAGTTCGCTTTGCTGGAGATTCTGGTGATGGAATGCAACTTACCGGAACACAGTTTACGTTAACTGCTGCACTGGCAGGAAATGACTTAGCAACATTCCCAGATTTTCCAGCTGAAATACGAGCTCCTGCGGGAACAACTTTCGGTGTGTCGGCGTTCCAAATTAATTTTGGAGCAAGACGCATAATGACATCGGGTGACGACTTAGATGTACTAGTAGTAATGAACCCCGCAGCATTAATAACAAATTTATCAGATGTTAAGCCAGGTGGTATAGTTATTGCAGATGTTGGGGCATTCACTGCTCGTAACTTGACGAAGGCTGGTTATGAAGAGAGCCCCCTAGAAAATGGTAATAGCTTAGATAAATACCGTGTGATTAAAATTGACATGTCACGTTTAACTGTCGAATCTGTAAAAGAGTTTGGTTTGTCCAATAAAGAAGCTCTTAGATCAAAGAATATGTGGGCTTTAGGTCTGGTATACTGGATGTATGGACGTCCTAGGGCAGCATCAGTGGACTGGCTTAATGCTAAGTTTTCAAAACAACCTGACATTGCGGCAGCTAATATAGCAGCTTTGAATGCTGGTCACGCATTCGGGGAAACGGCCGAAATGCCAGCTGAAATTGGCGGATATAGCATTCCACCAGCTAAGATAGATCCGGGTGTATATCGTACTGTTACTGGAACCGAATCTATAGCACTGGGACTTCTAGCCGGAACACAATTAGCTAAGGTTGGTTTAACCTTCTGCTCCTACCCTATAACACCGGCATCTGCTTTATTACATCAATTGGCCGCCATGAAAGAATTTGGGGTAATTACTTTCCAGGCTGAAGACGAGATCGCTGCTGCCGGCGCTGCTATAGGCGCTTCCTATGCTGGATCTCTGGGCATTACGTCCAGTTCCGGTCCTGGTATAGCTCTTAAAATGGAGGCAATAGGGCTAGCAATAGCAACAGAACTTCCACTTCTTATCGTAAACTCACAGCGTGCTGGTCCATCAACAGGACTACCAACTAAAACTGAACAATCAGATCTCTATCAGGCTGTATTTGGTCGTAATGCAGATGCCCCAATGCCCGTTATTTCAGTTAGCTCATCAACAGATGGGTTTGAAGTGGCCATAGAGGCAGTACGTCTAGCAACTAAATTTATGACACCAGTAATGCTACTAACAGATGGATACCTGGCTAATGCGTCTGAGCCGTGGCTAATCCCCAACATTGGTGATTATGACCCATTCGAAGTAAAATTCCGAACAAATCCCGATGATTTTCAACCGTTCTCTAGAGATACAAAGACCTTATCAAGGCCTTGGGTAAAGCCAGGGACACCCGAACTAGCTCATAGAATTGGCGGTATCGAACGCGCTGATGGAACTGGACACATATCATACGCACCAGAAAACCATCAAAAGATGACCGACTTGCGCGCAGCAAAAATAGATGGAATAGCCGATGACATACCTGAGCAAGAAATTGAACAAGGTAAAGCAGGAGATAGTTTAGTAGTTGTAGGATGGGGTTCAACTTATGGTCCAATCAGTAGAGCGGTCAGCAATATGCGTATAGAAGGATTTGAGGTGGCTCACATTCATTTGCGCTATATCTGGCCTCTACCAAGAAATCTGGGTAAGCTACTTAAAAGCTTTAATCAGGTAATGGTGCCCGAGATGAACAATGGTCAACTAGTTACACTTCTACGCGCCCAGTATCTCATTCCAGCAGAAGGTTTCAACAAAGTAAATGGTAAGCCTTTCCTGATCAATGAGTTAGAAAAGGCCATTCGTGGTCGAATGGAGCAATAAAATGAATATACAAACACCTCCTGAAAAGCTAACTGCCAGAGATTATGCCACTGATCAGGAAGTACGGTGGTGTCCAGGTTGTGGTGATTATGCGATCCTTAAGGCCGTACAGAGAACCCTCGCCGACCTCCAAGCCAATCCTGAAAAGACAGTGTTTGTTTCAGGAATCGGCTGTGCTGCCAGGTTTCCATATTATATGGAAACCTATGGCTTCCATACTATACATGGTAGATCTCCAACAATAGCGACTGGCGTTAAACTGGCTAACCCTGAACTAGACGTATGGGTTGTTGGCGGTGACGGTGACATGCTTTCTATTGGTGGTAACCACACCATGCACGCGTTGAGACGTAACGTTAACTTAAATATTTTACTATTCAATAATGCAATCTATGGCCTTACTAAAGGACAATATTCTCCAACATCTCAGCCTGGTACGCGTTCCCCTTCAACACCTTATGGCTCTATAGATAGTCCAGTTTCTGCCGCGCAGTTCGCTCTCGGTGTAGGCGGGAGATTTATAGCTAGATCAGCAGACATCTTACAGAAACACCTTCCTGTTGTTCTCAAACGTGCTTATGAAAACCAAGGCGCCTCATTCGTAGAAATATTTCAAAATTGTATTGTCTACAATGATGCTGTGTTTAGTCATTTTACTGAGAAATCTGTCGCAGCAGATAATCAAATACACGTTGAACACGGACAACCACTCATATTTGGTTCTGATTTAGACAAAGGACTAATAATGAAAAAAGATTCTATTGAGCTCGAAATAGCCACAATAGGAAAACAAGGTATTAAAGAAAAAGACATTCTGATACACGATGAAAAGAATCGAATGCTAGCCATGTTACTTGCAAGCATGCAACCTCCTAACTTTCCAATTGCCCTAGGGGTTCTGTATTGTGATCCCACACCAACTTACGATGGCGCAGTACACGAGCAAATTAAAACTGTAAAAGAATCAAAAGGTACGGGTGATTTTGACAAGCTTTTACGCAGAGGACACACCTGGGAAGTATAAATGACAGAACTAGTTGCTTGATTTATTCTACTTCGTCGCCTTCTGCTTTAGCTAATTCCTCAGCAGTTTTCTTTAAACGTAACTTGCTACGTTTCCATTTCTTTTCGGCATAAAGAACTAGAAAAACAGCTATTACTATGCCCAGCAGGATGAATGGACCATGATGCCCTGGTGATTCGCCTCCAAGAATAGCATGTGCTGAAGCAGGGCTAATTAACACTTAAGACTCTAGATAAATAAATAGCTAACATTGATTTCAATCTATGAATTATTGATGTCACCAAAATAAAAAAAATTGTTTGATAATCTACTTTCATTAAATATAAACACCCGGAAAGAAATTAAAACAACTGGATAATTAAATTTTGTAGTATTTATTCTTATAGAACATAAATCAGTATTTGACGTGGCAAAAAGCCGCACAGCTTTTTTTAATCGGGCGGCTACGAACTGCTAAGTAGATACTATTAGTTGATAATCATCATCTCGCTACAATTTAAGCGAGGAGGAAGTAAATGGTGGCTCATAGCACGGGTGCAACCCAAAACTTTGTCGGACGAATAAGCGACATAGCCTTAGACTATTTGGCCTTGCTCAAGCCTCGAGTAATGTCTCTGGTAGTATTTACAGGATTTGCTGGTTTAATAGTAGCTCCTGGTGAGTTACCTCCATCGCTAGCAGTATTGGCAGTTATCTGTATTGCTGTAAGTGCCGGTGCAGCAGGTGCTATCAATATGTGGTACGAAAGAGACATTGATGCCTTGATGGAACGCACCAAGGATAGACCTATACCGGCAGGTAAAATTTCGCCTAATAAAGCGCTCATATTCGGTATTTTATTAAATATATTACCCGTAATTGTTATGGGATATCTACTAAACTGGGTTGCTGCTGCTTTACTTGCTTTTGCTGCTGGGTTTTACATTTTTATCTATACAATTTGGCTAAAAAGACGAACACCACATAACATTGTTATTGGCGGGGCTGCTGGAGCAATCCCACCTATGATCGGTTGGGCAGCAGTTACCGGATCAATAACCTTGGATTCTATCGTTCTATTTCTTATTATTTTTATGTGGACTCCACCACATTTTTGGGCTCTGGCATTATATCGCGAAGGGGATTATGCAAAAGCAGGGGTACCTATGTTACCAGTAGTCTCTGGGGCCTCTGAAACAAGGCGTCAAATTCTAATTTATACGTTACTTTTGCTACCACTTACTTTCGCACCACTAATACTAGGTACCGCTGGACTAATTTATGGCATAACTGCAGGTATTTTAGGCGCATACTTTTTCTGGTTAACTATAAAAATCATAAGAAGCCAAAACGATAAGTCTGCTCGTCGTCTATTTGGGTTTTCTATAATTTACCTGTTTGCTCTTTTTGCAGCATTAATAATCGAACAAGTAAAAATATAAAATTTTCAATTTAAAAGTGGAATGTTCCTAGAAGCCCTTAAGGAAAAAAGAATTTGAAAACAATATGCAGTCTATAAACATAATAGGTTTAACTGTGAGATATATTCTACTCTCTAGCCACAATTGTGACCGCCCTACTTTAAAGGGCTGAAGGTAGACCGAGGCCGTTAGGTACGGGCGCGCGTTACGCTAGATCGTCGGATATGTTCCCCCCCGCTCTCCGTAAGCTTTCATCGAAGGGTGTTAGATAATCGATGTGGTTTCTAGCCGCATCCAAGGATGAAGGTTCAGTGAGGAAATGTCGGAGTGATATTCCTCCGGGCTATCAGCCTCCCAGATGGTGAAATTAGAATACTCACCCGCTATCCGACAGACTTTTCATAATTTTCCAGCCTTGATGAGTTCAATTGCACGGTACCATTCAGCCGAACGTAATTTTGAAACCAATTTAGAGTCCATTTCACCAGGCAGTTCTATTTTCATTTTTTACCATGAATAACATGACGATCAATCTTTCTATTTGCCTTATAGAAGTAGCCTGTAGCAACGGTCTATTGATTACTCACGTACTTAATAAAACTATTTGAGCGGTATTCCTCCAAAAAAGTATAGTAAGCGTGTAAGATGAGTATAATCTGCCTCTATAGCCATAAGAGCCATTAGTACCATTAATGCCAATGGTGGTAACAAAATAGCGTAAACTATAGCTAGTCTTTCCCAAACCATGTGCATGAAAATTGCGACTATCAAACCGGCCTTTAATAGCATAAAGATTATTATCAAGGACCAGCGCAAATATCCTTGAAATTCTAATATATCTACTGCATATGAAAATGCGCTAAGTACAAATAACAAACCCCATATTTTAAAATAAATACCAAGAGGATGTTGTTGGCCTTCTGTTGTTGTTGACATAAGAAACCCCTTACCAGAGATAGAAAAATGCGAAAATGAAAACCCAGACAAGATCTACGAAATGCCAGTAAAGGCCAGTAGTTTCTACTATATCATAGGAACCCTTGTGACTAGTAAAGAAACCTCGTCGCTCAGTATTCGCCTCATAGTCACCACGCCACACTTTCCTAGCAACAAGTAAAAGAAAGATTACTCCTATGGAAACATGTGCCCCGTGAAAACCCGTAATCATAAAGAAAGTTGCGCCAAATTGTTGTGCACCAAAGGGATTACCCCATGGTCTGACACCCTCATGAATCAGCTTCGTCCACTCAAAAGCCTGCATACCTACAAAGGAGGCACCAAGGATGGCTGTTATAATGAGCAATAAAGTAGTTTTTTTTCGGTCTAGCCTATAGCCATAGTTAACCGCCAATACCATGGTGCCACTACTTGTTATAAGAATAAAAGTCATTATGGCAATTAGTATTAAAGGTATATCAGCACCAAACATATGAAGTGCGAAGAGTTCACTTGAAGGTGGCCACGGAACAGCCGTAGACATACGGACTGTCATATAAGAAATTAAGAAAGTACTAAATATAAACGTATCACTTAGGAGAAAAATCCACATCATAGATTTACCCCAAGGGACACCCTTGAAGGCTCTCTGATCAGACGCCCAGTCTGCTATAACGCCCTGCATACCATCCGGTCGATCAGTCGACACTGCTGAATGCTCTACATTTGTTTCGGCCATATGCCCATACCCTTCTTTACGTAATCACAAACCAAATGAATAAAAATATCCAAAGAGCTAATAAAAAATGCCAATAAAAGGCACATAGCTCAACGCTATAATATATTTTTTGATCTTCGAAACCGCGCCATATTCTTATAACAGTACGCCCCCAAACATAGAGCCCACCAATAAGATGAATAGCGTGTAACGCACTCAACATATACAAAAAAGCCAGCGCTGGATTAGTGGGAGCAAAATATCCAAGTGCATCAAGCTGTCTAACAACTAATAATTGACCAACCAAAAAAGCTAGTGCAAGCGCTCCTCCCACTAATAAGCCAACTTCTACATTTGCCATTTTATCACGGCGGGTATTAATAACCGCCCACTGCATCGCTAAGCTGCCACCAAGTAAAACTATTAAATTTAACCACATAATTAATGGTTCGGGAACCGGCTTCCAATCAGCCAATGCCATCCTGTCAGAGTAAGCCACTACTGAGAGAGAAAATACCACACCTACCACGCCCACAAATACGCGTAGTGCCAATTTCTCCTTAGGTAGCCCTATAGACCCTCCGGTATGAGCATTATCAATCTCAACCTGGGATTCTAGCCAAGGTTTAGTCCGTATGTCACTAAAAAACTCCACTAGGCATTACTTTCAGAAGATACAAGCTTTACATCGTCGGGATGAATGTTTTGCGGAACATAGTCATCTTTAGTTCCAGGAACACTAAATGAATAGGCCCAGCGATAAACAACCGGCAATTCTTTAGAAAAATTTCCATGACCGGGAGGTACGGTTTCCGTCTGCCATTCTAATGTGGTCGCCTTCCAAGGGTTTTGCTCTGCTGGTTTTCCTTTAAAGACGCTTACAATTATATTGTAAATAAAGACAACCTGAGCAAATCCAACTATTAGAGCTGCTACAGTAATAAAAGCATTAAGATCTGCAGCAGAATCTGGAATAAAACTCGTGTCATCGACTGACCAATAACGTCGTGGAACGCCAACGAAGCCAAGATAGTGCATTGGAAAATAAATTAGATACGCTCCTACAAACGTAACCCAAAAATGAAATCTACCCATTGCATCATTAAGCATTCTTCCTGACATGAGAGGAAACCAATGATAAATTGCCCCAAATACTACTAATATCGGTGCGACACCCATAACCATATGGAAATGGGCTACCACAAACATGGTATCGGAGAGTGGCACATCAACAACCACATTCCCTAAAAATAAGCCCGTAATTCCTCCATTTACAAAAGTAATAATAAAAGCAATTGCAAATAACATAGGGATAGTAAGATGAATATCTCCGCGCCATAATGTTAAAGTCCAGTTATATACTTTAAGAGCCGTTGGAACGGCAATGATTAAGGTGGTTGTTGCGAAGAAAAATCCAAAATAGGGATTCATTCCACTTACATACATATGGTGTGCCCAAACAACAAAACTAAGTGCTCCAATACCAACAATTGCCCAGACCATCATACGATAACCAAAAATATGTCTTCGGGCATGAATACTAAGTAAATCTGATACGATACCAAATGCTGGCAGGGCTACAATATAAACTTCAGGATGGCCAAAAAACCAAAACAAGTGTTGAAAGAGAATTGGGCTGCCCCCTCCGTAAGAAAGCTGCTCACCAAACTCAACAATAGCCGGCATAAAAAAGCTGGTTCCGAGAACACTATCCAAAGTCATCATAATAGCGCTTACAAATAATGCCGGAAATGCCAATAATGCTAGAACAGTAGCCGTAAAAATTCCCCAAATCGTTAATGGCAAGCGCATTAATGTCATACCACGCGTTCGAGCCTGAAGAATTGTTACTACATAGTTAAGCCCACCCATTGTAAAACCAACAATAAATAGAGACAAAGAAACTAGCATTAAGATTATACCCCAACCCGTTCCACCAGGGGTTCCTGATAGGATTGCCTGCGGAGGGTAAAGGGTCCAACCAGCTCCAGTTGGTCCGCCAGTTACGAAAAAGCTTGCACACAGAACCAAAACAGCTACTAGATAAATCCAATAACTAAGCATATTCACATATGGGAAAACCATGTCCCTGGCGCCCACCATCAATGGTATTAGATAATTGCCAAATCCACCCAAAAAAAGTGCAGTTAATAGATAAATAACCATAATCATACCGTGCATGGTAACAAACTGCAGATACGATTCAGGACTTATGAATGAAAATGTCTCCGGAAAACCAAGTTGCAAGCGCATCAGCCATGACAACACTAAGCCCACCAATCCAATTGCAACCGCTGTACTACCGTACTGAATTGCAATTACTTTTGCATCTTGACTAAATACATATTTTGTCCACCAGCTATGTGCATGGTAAAGATCGGCTTCAGGGACTTCGGCCGGACCTACATTTTCAATTTTCTCCGGGGTTATATCAACCATCAACTAAACCTCATTATTCTTTCTTTAAATTCCCTTAATAACTTAACTAGCGCGCAACTGTATTTTTATCAGTTTCTAGCGCATTAGCGTTCATTGCCACTTTTGGGATTAATTCACCCTTATTTTTTATGTCCGCTCGCATCTCAGCAAAAGTCTCTTGTTCTGCCAGCCAAGCGTCATAGTCATCTTTTCCTGCTACTGTTACTAGCCCCCTCATAGCATAGTGGCTGTTACCACATAGCTCAGCACACAGAATATCAAACTCCCCTTCCCTTGTTGGCGTCATCCAGTAGTAAGTAACTACACCAGGAACCATATCCATTTTAGCCCTGAATTGCGGAACGTAGAAGTTATGGAGCACGTCCAAGGACCGAAATAATAGATTGACTGGTTGGCCAAGTTGGAGGTGCATATCATAACCATCTGTTACAAGTATATCGTCTTGGGCATTCGGATCGTCAAGGTGTAAACCAAATGGGTTATCATCATTTATAAGCCTCGCGTCCGACAACCCAAGCTTTCCATCAGCGCCCGGATAACGAACGGCCCATTCCCATTGTTTACCCATAACCTCTATTTTCACAGCTTCCTCAGGTACCGAAACATAATCATTCCATACATACAGTCCCGGAGCCAAAAGGCCGGCAACTCCAACAGCAGTAATAACTGTAAGCCATACCTCTAATTTTTTACTTTCGGGATTATATTCAGCTTTATGGTTTGTATTTTCTGAGTTCTGTCTATTTTTTATTTTAGAGTGAAACCGGTAAATACACATCGCCGTAAACATCAAAATGATGATATAAGCAACGCCTGTAATCCAAAACGTTATATCGATGGTCGTATCCATCGACCCCCAGTTAGAGGCAATTTCTGTTGACCACCACGGAGTATATAGGTGAAACACTAACGAGCCGATGGCTACAAGAGCCACTATGATTGCTACCCACATTCAATCGTTTTCCTTAACTATGAGGACTTACGGATCTTAGATCCCAGCCTTTTATGTACATTTAAAGACCAAATTATCCTAGTTTTTTTCATACCAAAAACAGCACCCACCATGTTTGTAATGGATACAGTTAGTTCATTTAAACATGATATACTACATGGTTTCCGTCTGGGCCACTATTTGATCGACCTTTTTGTGCGACGATGGGACGCACAGCTAACAGCACCTATAAAAACATAACTGCGACCGATAAGCGCGGCAGCTTGATAACTGCAAACATTCAAACCAGTTTATATAATAAATACGGAGCTTAGACCAACATTGAACCAAACAGTACATCTACCAAATAAAGGCCAAAAAACATTTAATAATGACCAAGATATGGCTTCATGGTTATTCGCTTTGTCAGCAATGGTGCTGGTGATGGTATCAATAGGAGGTATTACCCGACTGACAGGTTCTGGTCTATCTATGGTTGAATGGAGACCATTTATGGGTTTTATCCCTCCATTTTCTGAAACTGAGTGGTTAAGGGTATTTAACCTATATAAGGCAAGCCCTGAGTACCAGGAAGTTAATTCTGGTATTTCTTTGGCTGGTTTTAAATCAATATTTTGGTGGGAATTTATTCATCGTTTCTGGGGTAGGCTTATGGGAGCAGCTTTTCTATTACCATTTCTCTGGTTTCTGTTTAAAAGAAAAATTAACCCATCACTTGTACCACGGCTAATTCTTTTATTTATTCTTGGCGGTG
>JAQWSA010000006.1 GCA_029243445.1 Alphaproteobacteria bacterium | reverse complement strand
TGATGTAAAACCAGTTACAAGCGGTACGGCGACTTTAAAAGACGCCATGAATGAGGCTCTTCGTGACTGGGTATCTAATGTTAATGACACGTATTATTTGATTGGTACTGCTGCTGGTCCTCATCCATATCCATCTATGGTACGCGATTTTCAATCTGTTATTGGCAAGGAAGTAAGAACACAAATTCTAGAGGCTGAAGGTCGTCTTCCTGACACACTTTTGGCATGTATAGGAGGTGGATCAAATGCTATTGGGTTGTTCCATGATTTTTTGGACGATTCTGCAATAAAAATTATCGGAGTTGAAGCGGCGGGCTATGGAATTAACACCGGATCTCATGCTGCGTCTATAAGTGGCGGTAGCCCTGGCGTATTGCATGGAAACCGCACCTATTTGCTGCAAGATGATGATGGACAGATACTCGATGCACACTCTATATCAGCTGGGTTGGATTATCCAGGAATTGGACCTGAACATTCCTGGCTATGGGAAAGTGGTAGAGTTGATTATGTGTCTGTAACTGATGACGAGGCTCTAGAGGCGTTTAAATTATGCAGCCAGTTAGAAGGTATTATTCCAGCGCTTGAACCTTCACATGCTTTAGCTCACCTTGAGAAAATAGCAACTAAATTGCCTGCCAGTCATCTGCTTGTGGTCAATATGTGTGGACGGGGTGACAAAGATGTTTTTACCGTAGCTGAAGCCCTCGGAGTTCAAATATGAGTGAAATGAAATTTGGACGGGTTGAAGCGCGTTTCAAATTATTGGCTGAAGAAGGTCGTGCTGCTTTTATACCTTTTATTGTAGCCGCTGATCCAACCATTTCTAGCAGTCTTGAGATTCTAAAAGGATTGCCTGCAGCTGGAGCTGACATTATTGAATTGGGTATTATTTTTTCTGACCCTATGGCTGATGGACCGGCCATTCAATCGGCCGGGATCAGAGCAAAAGCAGCGGGTGCTAAAGTATTACAAACGCTTGATATGGTTCGTGAGTTTCGTCGTGATGATACAACGACCCCAATCATCTTAATGGGATATTATAACCCTATATATATATATGGTGTTGAAAAATTTTTAATAGATGCTAAGGAATCTGGTGTTGATGGATTGATTGTCGTTGATTTGCCTCCTGAAGAAGATAATGAACTATGTCTTCCTACTTTGCAGTCAGGCTTACACTTTATCCGTTTAGTCACGCCTACAACTAATGATAGCCGTCTTCCGGTAGTACTGAAGAACACTTCCGGTTTCATGTATTATGTTTCAATTTCTGGAATTACCGGGACTGGATCAGCTAAAAAAGAGGATATACAAAACTCAGTGGCTCGTCTTAAAAACCACACAGAACTACCAATTGCTGTTGGGTTTGGCATTAAGACACCAGAACAGGCTGCTGAAGTTGCTAAGGTGGCAGATGCTGTGGTGGTTGGATCTGCGATCGTGCAGCTTATATCAGAAAACATTAACGAGGATGGGTGCCCCAAAAACGACATGGTTGATACGGTATTAAATTTTAGCCGTTCTATAGCTTTAGGCGTTCATCATGCAAGAGATCGGTTGTCAGATCCGGGTAAATTATGAGTTGGATTACAAATTTTGTGCGGCCAAAGATACAGGCCTTAGTTGGTAAAAAAGACATACCGGATAATCTTTGGCAGAGATGTCCATCTTGTGACGAAATGTTATTTCATAGAGAACTTTCGGTAAACCTAAGTGTCTGTCATCACTGTAATTATCATATTCGTATTTCAGCGGCCGCGAGACTTGAAATGATTTTTGATAAAGATAGCTATGAAAGAATAAAATTACCCACCTTAGCTATTGACCCATTAAAATTTCGGGATACCAAGAGGTATACTGATAGATTACGTGATGCAAGAAGCAATGCAGATGAAAATGAGGCTATTCTTGTAGCAAGTGGAAAAGTAGGAGGATTGCCCTGCGTAGTGGCTGCTTTCGACTTTGGTTTTATGGGAGGCTCTATGGGGCAGGCTGTTGGTGAGGGATTGTTAGTGGCTGCAAATGAAGCCCTTTCGATTAAGGCATCACTAATTGCTGTCCCTGCATCCGGCGGGGCAAGGATGCAGGAGGGTATGTTAAGTCTCGTTCAGATGCCGAGAACAGTTATTGCTGTTGAGCAGGTGCGTGAGGCTGGTTTACCCTATATTGTTATACTAACAGACCCAACTACTGGTGGAGTTTCCGCTTCATTTGCTATGTTAGGTGATATTCATCTTGCTGAACCCAATGCAATGATTGGATTTGCTGGGAGAAGAGTTATCGAAGATACTATCAGGGAAGAACTTCCTGAAGACTTTCAAAAAGCTGAAAGAATGCTTGATCATGGTTTGATTGATATGGTTATTCATCGTAAAGATCTGCGTAATACCCTAATACGTATCCTGTCTCTTTTGTGTCAGAAAACCCCTAATGATTTAAATTTACAATCCATGGATATAGAAAGTCTAAATTTATCAAAGACGGTTAATGCTGAAAGTAGTTTGGGTAATGAAGAAATGATCGGTAATTGAATCGGTGAATATAGATAAATCTCTAAAAACCCTACTCAACCGTTTTGATAGCTATCACCCAGCACGGATAGATTTAACTCTTGATCGTATAATAAGGCTATTGGGTGCTCTGGGGCAGCCTCATCTTCAGTTGCCGCCAGTAATTCATGTTGCGGGCACTAACGGAAAGGGATCAATAATTGCTTTTCTGCGTGCAATTTTTGAGGCATCTGGATTAGTTGTTAGCGCCTACACATCTCCTCATCTAATTCAATTAAGGGAACGCTTTGTATTAGGTGGTAGAACAATATCAAATTATGACCTTTACGAACTCCTAAATGAAATTGAAATTATCAATGATGGTCACGAAATAACTGAATATGAGATTATTACTGCGGCTGCATTTTTATCGCTATCTCGAACAAAGGCGGATGTTGTTCTTTTAGAGACTGGTCTTGGTGGGCGTTATGACGCAACCAATGTTATTGATAAGCCAATTGTAACAATCATAACTCCAATCTCTTTAGACCATGAGATGTTTCTGGGATCAGATATAGCTAGTATTTCTGCAGAGAAGGCGGCCATACAGAAAAAAGAGGTTCCAACTGTAGTGGCTTATCAACCTACTGAAGCTTTTAATGTTATAGAACGTACGGCTAGTAAGGTCGGTTCAAGAGTTTTTCGTGCTGGTAGAGATTGGTTCATTCAGGAAAAAGCTGAAAGCTTTATTTATAAATCAAAGAAAACGATATTACCTTTTCCCATTCCCAATCTTATTGGGTTTCATCAGATACAAAATGCTGCAACTGCGATTGCTTGTATTGAGATGTGCAAAGAAATAGATATATTAGACGAAAATATTGCGAAGGGTCTAAAAAATGTTAATTGGCCTGGACGTTTTATGGCGCTTCCTGATGGTGATTTAAGAAAAAAACTGCCTGTTAAATGGAATATTTGGCTGGATGCAGGCCATAACGGGGCTGCTGGGGAAGCATTAGCTAAAACTGTAAGACAAATTAATGGTGATAGTTTATTACCACTACATATCATATTTGGTATGCTAGAAGATAAAGATTCAAGTGTTTTTCTACGACCATTTATGAAATATGCTTCGTCGATAACGGCAGTAGCACTTCCGGATGAACCACGCAGTCATAATCCAGAGCTTACTTCAGTTGCTCTAACAAAAAGTGGAATTAAGACAGGGTGGAATCACTCTCTAGAAGCATCCTTGAATAATTTAGCAAATACAGTAAACGAAGCGCAGATTTTAATTTGTGGTTCACACGCTATAGTCGGAACAGCTCTTCTTATTAACTCGAAGGGAATTTCAGGGTAGTCCTAATTTTTACTATTTATTTTAGCAGCAGTTTAAAGCCTATATAGGGTGGGCTTTTTTTAACTAAATTACTGAGTCTACCCAATCATATATCTGGCTCTTTGGTAAGCTGCCAACTTTCATTGATGCAACTTGCCCATCCTTAAATATTAATAGTGTTGGAATACCTCGGACACCGTACTTGGATGGAGTCATCGGATTGTCATCTATGTTAAGTTTGGCAACTATTAAATCACTAGCCTTGTCGTCTGATAGTTCTTCTAGTGTGGGACCTATCTGCTTGCACGGCCCACACCATTCTGCCCAGAAATCTACTAGAACAGGTTTTTCTGATTGTAAAACGTCGGTCTCAAATGAATCATCGGAAATTGGCTTGCTGGGCATATTTTTATCCTTAATTAACTGCTTAAAAAAATAATATTTTCATAATGCTATTATAAAGAAAGTAAAGTGCGACTCAGTGACGGGTCAAGCGATCACTTTGAAATACCTTATTTTATTTTACGTTAATAACGGAATATTTATCTAACA
>JAQWSA010000005.1 GCA_029243445.1 Alphaproteobacteria bacterium | reverse complement strand
GCGGAAGCCAACGCATGCTTGGGGCTATAAGAGATCGGCTCCATACGGCAGCCCCAATTATTGCTGCAGCTGCAGCTCCTATGTCCACATATGCAATAGAACTTATGGCTGCGATTTTAGCAATCGTGACAATGGCTAGACACAGTATGCCATATGAGCCACGTGTTTTAGACTTCATAATATCTATTTTTTGTTCTTTATTTTGTCCACTTCCCAAGCCATCTATAAGATTTGCTAGACCGTCTTCTTGAGTGGCCCCAGTAAACCATATAATAAGTCCAACTGATAAAGCTGCAGCAACTGGCTCGGGAACGCTTGCCCATGTAAGTAATATTAGTGCAATTGCGCCCAGACCTCCTATTGCAATTCCTACAATAGGAAATAGCCATATGGCTTTTACTAGATCATCGAATGTAATAACATAATCTACACCGGAAACGTTTACTGATTTTCGCGTTAAAAAAAACATAGCTAATCGCAACTGTTCAACTACACCTGGTGATTGAGTCTCATCAGCTGATGAATTAGGTTTGGATAGTTCAGAATTTGGGCTCATAGTATACTTATACGTTAAATAGTAATTTTACGGAACGGGAAACCCTCTTAACAATAGCGAGAAAAAAATGACAGAGGTTTCTAATCTATCTAATTCTACAAATACAAGTAGCATAAATTTTACTGAAATTCTAAAATTACTGGTTGATTTGCCTAAGGCAGACCTAGAGGCTGGAAAAATAGCGCAAAAACAGGAAAACCAGAATACTAAATTTATAGGCTCATTAGGCCGATTGGACGAAATTATAAGTTGGTTATCACTTTGGCAAGGGCAGTATCCACCAAAGTTGGGGCACCCGAGAATATGTATTTTTGCTGGCAATCATGGGATTACAGATCAAGGTGTCACTAAATATTCTTCTAAAATGACAGCAAAGATGGTGCAGAACTGTATCTCTGGTGGGGCTGCGGTTAATCAGTTGGCGGTTTTGGCTGATGCTGATTTGAGAGTTTATGAGATGGCTTTAGATCAGTCGACTAAAGACTTTACCCTAGGTCCCGCTATGACTGAAGATGAGTGCGCTCGCGCAATTGCATATGGAATGCTGGCTGTTGAAGATAGTATTGATTTGCTCGTTTTGGGAGAAATGGGGGTCGGTAATGAAACGTCAGCCTTAGCAATGTGTTGTGCATTGTTATCAGAAGACATATACGATTGGTTGAGGGATAAAAAACAAGAAAAAAATATACATATTACTAATTCATTTGATGCGATTAGAGTAGGTATAGAAGTTAATAAGTCATTAATATGTGATCCTTTAGATGTTTTGCGTTGCTTGGGGGGACAGGAAATTGCTGCTGTAGTGGGGGCAATTATAGCAGCTCGCATAGCTAGAACCCCCGTTTTACTTGATGGATTCGTTTCTACAGCTGCAGCCTTAGTGCTACATAAAATTAACCCAGAACTAATTTTACACTGTAATATATCACATTTGTCCCCAGGACCGGCACACTCAATTTTGTTAAATACGCTTGAAAAGCGGCCCATACTAGAACTAGGTATTTCGATGGGTGGAGCTGTTGGGGCATCTGTGGCAATAAATATTATACGTGCTTCTATAGCTTGTCGAACTGGAATAACTGCCGATAATTAAATGTTGTTAACATTCAAGTTAACCAGATAGTATTAGCCATACGGCCTATAGAAACTTCTTTGTTGACGATTTATCCTTTTTTTTAAGAAAGGTTTAGAAAAGATTGGTTATATTGGACCCTGAATACTATCGCCTTATAAAGGTTTATGAAATTGTGATTGCTATACAATGAACCAGGCTAAAGAAATAGAAAACTTAATGCCTGATGTATCAATTGTTTCTCCATCAGGGCCGTTATTTGTTATTGATGGGCGAGTACAGCTCAGAACTTTAACAAGAATTCGTTGGGTTGCTGTTATTGGTCAACTGATGGCATTATTTTGGGTCCAATTCGGTTTGAACTGGTCATTACCAATAAATTCGGCTTTGTTAGTTGTGGGTGTTTCAGTATTATTGAATCTGGTAATGACCTTCAGACACCCTGAACAAGGGCTGCTTAAAGAGTGGGAGGCCGCGGCCTATTTAGCTTTTGATACACTTCAATTAGCTTTTTTGCTTTACCTAACGGGAGGACTAACAAACCCATTTGCTTTACTATTCGTGGGGCCGGTAACAGTTTCTGCGACTGTGTTAACCCGACGGGCAACCACAATTTTATGTGGTTTAGTTATTATTTGTGCAACAGCTCTAGTTTTTAGACACTTACCTTTGCCTTGGACTGATCTAGGGCTAGAATTACCAAGCTTATACGTTTGGGGTTTATGGACTGCAGTAGTGATTGGAACACTATTTTTAGCGGTATATGCGGGAAGCTTAGCTGCGGAGAGTCGTCGTATGTCTAACGCGTTATCCGTCACTCAGCTCTCACTGGCACGGGAACAGCAATTATCAGCAGTGGGTGGCTTAGCAGCTGCAGCCGCACATGAGTTAGGAAGTCCATTATCTACTATCTTAGTTACAGCGACGGAATTAAATCGAGAAATGCACCCTAATAGCGAGTTTAATAATGATATTAAGATTCTGTGTGCCGAAGCTGTACGCTGTAAGGAAATATTAGCTGAGCTACTGGTGCAACCATCAACAGAAGATAGTGGTAGTCCTTTTGCTCGCATACATTTATCAGATTTGGTTCGTTCTGCGGCTGATAGATATCCTAAAGAAGGCGTATCATTAGACATTAATGTATCAAGTGAGGATAACAGTAAGGAGCCTATTGTACTTAGTAGCCCGGAGTTTAATCATGGACTAGGTAATATAGTACAAAATGCTTTGCAGTTTGCACTTGAAAAAGTTTCCGTGCAAATATCCTGGTCCATCGATTCTATATTTGTTATTATAAGAGATGATGGACCTGGTTTTTCGCCTGCTCTTTTAGATCGTGTGGGGGAGCCATATATTTCTACTCGAGGAGATCATCATTTGGGTTTAGGTCTATTTATTGCACAATCTTTATTACAACGTACTGGTGGACGCTTAACTGTTAGTAACATAAGAGGAGAAGGCGGGTATGTTGAAGGTAGTGAAGTATTGATAAAATGGTTGCGGAGCAGTCTTGATATTACTGCAACGAAGATGTAATCGAGGTCTCATGCAACAAGAAATTAACTCTTCTAGTAACGATATTATTGATTCATCCGGCGATATGTCGCTTTTAATAGTCGATGATGAACAAAATCTACGAAATCAGTTGGCTAAAGCCATGGAACGCAGGGGGTTTATTGTATCAACGGCAGAGAGCGTTACCGAAGGAAAACAGTTGGCTGTTGATAATTGTCCTAAGTATGCAGTAGTTGATTTACGTTTGGGTGATGGTAGCGGTCTAGAAGTAGTGGAGGTTTTGCGTAAAGCCCGCAACGATGTTCGTATTATTATGTTAACCGGTTATGGCAACATTGCCACGGCAGTTGTTGCGGTAAAGGCTGGAGCTGTAGACTATTTGCCTAAACCCGCTGATGCGGATCAGGTCGCTGCCGCTCTTTTAAGTAAAGAAAATGCAATGCCCCCTCCGCCAGACAGACCAATGTCTGCCGACCGTGTTCGTTGGGAACATATCCAGAGAGTTTATGAGCAATGTAATCGTAATGTATCAGAGACGGCGCGTAGATTAAATATGCATCGGCGGACATTGCAGCGTATTTTGGCTAAACATGCTCCTCGCGAATAGAAATACTCAGATAAGAGTGCTAAATTATATAAATTTGGGTTTAGGGTATGATGTTATATTAGATTCAATGCCCTTATAACGTGACGCTTATGAAACATCATCTAGATAATTGGTTACGGTCACTTCGCAATATTAATGTTTTGTGTGTAGGTGATGTTATATTAGATCAGTATGTCTACGGAGATGTAGATCGAGTATCTCCAGAGGCACCGATACCGGTTTTAAATATTAATAGTCGTTCATATGTTGTCGGTGGTGCGGGAAACGTAGCTTGTAATATCTCAGCTATTGGTGGTGTGGCAAATTTAGTTGCAGTGACTGGTGACGATCTAGCAGGCTCTCAGATAAATAATCTACTAGATGATGATGCGGGAGTGATAAATAACCTAATCTCTGGCAGTGATTACCCTACCACAGTAAAAACCCGCTTTGTGGCAGATGGCCAACATTTACTGAGAGTTGATGATGAAGTAATTGATGTTTATTCCACACAATTTCTTGAAAATATTTTTTCCACTGTTGAGTCTTTATTAGATCAAGGACCGCCAGGAGTGATAGTACTATCTGATTATGGAAAAGGAGTTCTTTCCGAGACAGTTACCAGAAATATAATTAAAGCTGCGAAAGTATTAAATATACCTGTTGTTATTGATCCAAAAGGTACTAATTACTCAAAATATTATGGTGCAGATATCCTTACTCCCAACCGTAAGGAATTAAGTGAATCATCACTTTTGCCGACTAGAACATCTGATGAAATAGTTAGTGCTGCAGAAAAGCTCATTGATCAGTTTGCTATTGGAAGTGTTTTAGTAACACGTGGTAAAGAAGGTATGTCTTTGATTAAACCTAATTGTACTCCATTACACTTACCAGCTCTGGCTCGGGAAATATTTGATGTCTCCGGAGCTGGTGATACCGTAGTCGCAGTAATGGCTGCTGGAGTGGCAGCAGGTATGGAGGCTGCAGAAGCGGCGGAGTTGGCAAACATTGCCGCGGGTCTAGTTGTAGGTAAGATTGGAACAGCTGTTGTAAGGAATATAGATTTACTTCATGCGTTGAATGGAACTGTAAGCGTAGAAAAAAATATTATTGATAAAAACCAGCTTAATAAAAAAATAACCGAATGGAGGTCACGAGGTTTATTGATAGGTTTTACTAATGGTTGTTTTGATTTAATGCACCCAGGCCACATCAGCTTGCTTGAGCAGGCTAAGTCGGAGTGTGACAGACTTATTATTGGCCTAAATAGTGATGAATCGGTAACTCGATTAAAAGGAGAAGGGCGTCCCGTGCAAAATGCAGTTGCAAGGGCTCTTGTTCTCGCCTCGCTATCTTCTGTAGATGCTGTAGTTATTTTTGATGATGATACTCCTATAGATTTAATTAAATTAATGCGCCCGGATGTATTGGTTAAAGGTGCTGATTATTTGCTTGCGGATGTTGTTGGCGGAGAGTTCGTTTGTTCTTACGGAGGTCGTATAGTATTGGCCGACTTAATAGACGGGTATTCGACAACAGAAACTATTGCTCGCCTTTTGTGTTAGAATATAAAAACTCTTATCAAGGGTTTTAAAACTCTAGGGGATCTATAAACATTATGTGTTTATCCCTGCTCGAAGTCTCAAGGATTTATCATTTATACTCAATTCTTGCCCGGCTAAGTCACAGGCAGCCTCACTGCATAACCATGTTATAACCTTTGCAGGGGTTTCTACTCTCCAATGGTCTTTTTTCTTGATTTTGCTAATAGGATTTACCCCTGATGTTCGAATCTTTGTCTGCATGTCAGTATCTACTGTTCCGGGTGCATAACCGTATATGCGCACTTCATCCGAAGAAATTTCCTTTGCAAAAGATTTGGTTAGCATCGCCAGGCCGGCCTTTCCGGTGCAATAAGCACTCCATCCAATTTGTGGGGTATGTGCAGCACCAGAGCTAACATTTATTATTACACTTTTGGCTTTAAAAACAGACAACACAGATTGTAACATGAAGTAAGAGCCTATGAGATTAATTGATATAGAATCAGCCCAAGATTTTGGATTACCATCTTTAATAAAGGCTATAGGTTCAATAACCCCAGCATTATTAATCAAAATATTAATACCGCCAAAATAATTAACTGTTTCAGAAACTGCATATTGAACTTGAGATAAATCAGCAATATCACACTTTATTGCTGAGGCAATTCCACCATTAGCTCTGATATCTGATGCTAATTTTTGACAGTTTTTTATATTACGTGCGATCAGCATGACCGAAACACCTTGCGTTGCAAGTTCTTTAGCCGTTGCTGCCCCAATTCCCTGACTTGCCCCTGTAACTATCGCAACTTTACCTTTAAGCATACTAATGTCTCCAAAGTTATTTTAATAATACTTTTTGATACTAGAAAAAATATAAATTTATTATAAGCTTATTAGTCATTTTATTCATTTGTACTATGCTAATATATATGATTTATTAAATTGTCTTTGGTTCCTATTAAATATGTTAACAAAAGTGATGAAAAGGGAACGCAGAAGAGTTAAAGGCTACCTAAGCTAGACTTAAACTGCGGCTGTACCCGCAACTGTGAACGGTGAGGTTATGATCAAAAAGCCACTTGGGTAATATACCTGGGGAAGGTGGATCATAGCTTAAGATCCGTGAGCCAGGAGACCTGCCAAAGAACGCGTCGCCCAGCTTTCGGTCGGGACTTTACCGAAGGCGCGTTAAGGATCGTTGGTGGTGGCGTCTTGATGTTGCGACTGACTTTTGATCTTTGTGAGGCTATATTTTATTCTTAACAATGACCATCAGCTCATTCGTTCAAAGATTGTTTAACGAACGGTTCTGTGGGTGAGCGAACTTGGAGATAATACTATATAGAATTCACAGTACTTGCGTGAACTCTCATCGATATCTCTTTCCAGAAATTCGCAAATCTATACACGTTGTTTTCTTATTAAAATGAATAACGAGGTTTAGGTTTATGTACTTTAATTTAATTAGTAATTCGAGATTCCCACAGAGATCGCTATATCTTGTGTGTGGGTTAATGATAGTATTAGGCAAGGTGGAAGCATTTGCGCAAACACCTCCTACTATTTTACCTAAAACAGTCGTTACGGCAAACTTAGTTCCCTCCCCAGAAAAATCAATTGGAACCTCAGTATCTATAGTGACATCAGAAGAGATAGAACGAAAGCAAGTGAATTCTGTTTCTGATTTATTACGGGAATTACCGGGACTTGCTGTTCTTAGGACTGGAACTGTTGGTGGTTTTACACAGTTAAGAATTCGTGGCGCAGAAGGTAACCATACATTAGTTATTATTGATGGTGTCAAAGTTAATAATCCTAGTGGTGGGTCAGAATTTGATTTTGGTAGTCTTAGGTCTGCTGATATTGAAAGAATTGAGGTACTTCGGGGACCACAAAGCTCCATTTACGGAAGTGATGCAATTGGAGGTGTCGTTAATATTATTACTAAGAGAGGATTTGGACCGGCCACATTTACTAGTAGTACGGAAGTTGGTTCATTAAACACTACTAAGGCTGCTATGAGCCTCAGTGGCGGTGGCATAAATTATAATTATTTTGCGGGAGTAACAGGATTTCAAACTCAGGGGCATTCCATAGCCCCGGAAGTTGAGGGAAACACCGAAATTGATGGAAATAAAAATTTTACTTTTAACTTCAAGGCAGGTTTTAAACCGACTGAAAATTTAGATATTGATGTTTTTTTCCGAAAAGTAGGTGACATAACCGAGTCAGATGCACAACCTGCGGTTAGTGGAACAATTTTAACTCGAGATGAAGATGGAGAATCTCACGTTGACCAACATACAGGAAAATTATTTTTTAAATATACTATGCATGATGGTAATTGGGAGCATTTAATATCAGCTAGTAAGCATTCACATGAGTCTGATACCTCTGTTAAAAAAGAAACAACATTTCACGCTGAAGGAGAAAAAACTCGGTTTAATTATCAAACTAATATGTTTTTTAATTTTTTAGACACTATTGATTCTGAGAATAGAGCAACTTTTTTAATTGAAAGAGAGACGGATAAACAAGTTACAAGAAGCCCCTGGGGAAATAATGATAATACCATTACTAATTATGGTTTTGTTGGTGAGTATGGACTAGATTTTGAAGGACAGATATTCATTACTGGTAGTTTGCGACACGATAAAAATAATATTTTTCAAAACGCTAATACTTATCGTTTAACATCCTCATATCTCCTTAATGGTACTGGCACCCGTTTTCATGGAAGCTATGGAAAGGGAGTAAAAAACCCAACTTTATATGAACTATTTGGTTCATCTGCCAACTATAATGGGAACCCATTATTAAACCCTGAGAAAAGTATAGGATGGGATATTGGCGTAGAAAAATCATTATTTAAAGATAGTACAAACCTTGACCTTACTTACTTTAATAATCGTATTACTAATCTTATTCAGGGAAGTGGTAACACCTCTAGGAATCTAGGTGGTATAACCAAAATAGATGGGATTGAAATTAGTTTAGAATCCAAAATTCTTAATAATCTGAGGTTTTCTGGTCAATATACCTATACAAACGGAAAAGATGACAGTGGTAAAAATTTAATTAGGCGTGCTCGTCATTTAGCAAGCACTAACTTTATTTATACGTTTAATGGTGGTAGAGCTACGATAGATTTAGGTGTCGATTATAATGGTGAACAGTGGGATGTTCAGTTTAGTAACTATTTTACCGACCAAAAAAATATCTATCTTGATGATTTTATTCTTGTAAATGTTGCAGGTACCTACGCCTTAACTGATAAAGTAACTTTATTTGGAAGAGTGGAAAATATTTTAGATAAAAAATATCAAGAAGTTTGGGGTTTTGATGAGCCAGGAATTGGAGCGTTTGTAGGAATCCGCACCAATTTTGGATTATAAGAGTTGGAGTTTTTTTTAAATAGTTTCTTTACCATGGCGTATTTTAGAAACACCATTATATTCGTGGGCTTAGTGTTTTTTTTTGGTATCACAAATTTGAGTGCTGAAAACAACTCGAGCAAGCCAAAACGTATAGTTTCCATTAATTTGTGTACTGATCAATTATTAATGGCGCTGGCAGAAACTGAAAAAATACTATCAGTTAGCCATCTTGCAAGGGACCCTTCAATCTCGAGCTTTTCAGAGAGGGCTAAAAAAATTCATATAAACTATGGTACGGCGGAAGAGATTTACCGTTTGAAACCAGATTTAATATTAGCTGGTGAATACAGTAAAAAATATGTAGTGGGAGTAATCAGAGAATTAGGATTAAACATAGTAACGGTTGAGGTTGCTAATAGTTTAGAAACCATGCGAAGTAATTTGCTTAAAGTAGCTGATATTCTAGGGGAAGAAGCTAAGGCTGAAATACTAATTTCTAAGATTGATAAGTTATTTTTATTAAAAAATACATATCATGAAAAACCAGTTGCTCTTGTTTGGCGCACTCGAGGACTTATAGATGGTCCGGGAACATTAGTTCATGAATTACTGCAAGCTCATGGATTTAGAAATCTTGCTGAAAAGTTAGGTAGGGGTGCATTAGGAAATATTAACCTAGAGCAGATAATAATGGCTAGACCCGAATTAGTTATCATACCTGAGCCTAAACACTACTACCCATCGCTCTCCCAATCAGTTTTTAAACACCCTACATTTAAATCACTCGACCGAGTTAACAAGCCTTGGTTGAAAATAATAAGGTTTCCTGAATGGGGTTTGATATGTGGGGGGCCTCAGGTCTTGACAGCCTATGAATTACTTAGGTCAACGAGAATGGATATTCTTAAAAATAAGTAGATAAGATAATGGAATACAACAATAAATACCTAGCAGCCCATCTGTCTTATCCAGGTTTGCTTTTTCTACTTGCGGTATTAGTAACTGTGCTCTTCATAATGTCAGTTTTGTGGGGAACAGTAAGTATTCCTGTAATCACTTTTCTAGATGTTCTGTTGGGAAACGAATCTCCTTCGGTTATAATTCTT
>JAQWSA010000004.1 GCA_029243445.1 Alphaproteobacteria bacterium | reverse complement strand
AAAGAAAATATTAATAAAAAAGCCATCGGATACTTCCCCGACAGCTTTAAAATGTATCTTTATAAAATTTTAAATACTAAACAGTTTTATTGGGAGCTTCCAAAAGATCGCATAGCAATATGCGCTCCGTGAAATAATGCTATAAACGCCCCAAGTTCCATAACTTGCGCTTCGGTATAATGTTTCTTTAACTCATCATAGAGTTCTTTATCTACTTTACTCGAATCCAGAAACATTTGATCAGCATAGCGAAGTGCTACCTTCTCAGATTCTGTAAAAAGTTCTGAATCTTCGTAATCACCTGAGCCAGCATCAATCATCTCCTCGGTCAGCCCCATATCTTTTGCCTTTAAAGAGCGTAGATCTGAATTGTAAGGCTCTTCAACGTATCGGGCTAATTGAACACGGATGATTTCTTTCAATCGATGGTCTACATTACCTTCGTTAAAATTCAGAAGCATTACCCGTAGCAGTGCTTTCGCTTGTTCCGGCATTCTCGCTACTATACGTGGGAATTCACCACCTGGAACCCCTAATGCCTCGCATTTTTCCACGAGCTCTTTTAGCTCTGGATCTGTAATATCATTAATATCCAATGGTTTAATTGCTGTCATTACTCAGCTGCCATGGAGTGTAATGAAGAAGGTGCTGCCCCATAGAGACGTTCGGATTCCTCCTGACCAACTATACGTCCGTCAGGTGAATACATAGGGTAAAATTTTAATGTACCAAAAAAAGTATGGTATCCAGCGTTAAAACATAAAAATATACCAAGCTGGGTAATTTCATCATCACTCAGATGCTGATGCAAACCATCATAATAATCAGAATCCAAAGCATCCGGGTCCGTCATTACCAAATCGATATGATTCAGTATTGCTTTTTCTTTGTCATCCAGGTGTTCACTATCTGCATAATTATTTATACCGTCATCAATGAGGTCTTCCGTTAATCCTTCCCGCTTCGCCGAAGCAGATCGAACATTACCTCAATAGCTACAATGAGCCTGCCGGGACATAGAAACCCGGATAATTTCTTTTAGTTTATGGTCTATACTCCCGGTTCCAAACGATGTTGTCCAGGCTATGTACATCGATTCGGCTAAGTCAATATTGTGACCCATCATAGCATGAAAACCCGGATCCGGGGCCTTATGCTTTAGGCTCTGTTCAATATATGGCTTAAGTTTAGTCTTTTTTAGCTCTTCAATGTCGAGCATCGTAATATTTGGGGCCATTCATTTTCTCCTAAAGTCGTTAACCAAACAATACTGTCTTAGGCATAAGTTTCAACTAATTTTTTAATTACCTGCCGCCTGTCAACTCCAGTTCTGGTTTCAACCAATTCACCATCTTTAATAAACAAAAGTGTTGGTGTTGTTCTGATGTTAAAGCGTTCCAGAAGTTCTATATTATCTTCTACTTTTACACTTCCTATGGTAACACTATCTGGTACTTCTTGCACCAACTGCTTCAAAATTTTAGCTAATTGACGGCAAGGGACACACGACTCTGACCAAAAATCAATTACCGTTAATCCTTTTTGATTGAGTACATCTCTTTCAAAATTATGTTGACTAAATTTTTTAAAACCTTCTAGCATTATTTTTTTTACCTAAAATAATAGTTTTTACAATAGCTAATGTAATGATCATTAGGTTACCCTATGGCACAAGATATACGCAATCTTAAATGATAGTTAATATATGAATAGGATCCGGAGATTTATAATGTCTGATTTCAACAAACCCCAGTTTCGTTCACAAATGTGGTTTGATAACCCTAATAACCGCAAAATGACGGCATCTTATATTGAACGATATCTTAATTATGGGATTACACGAGAAGAGTTGCAATCAGGTAAACCTATCATAGGTATCGCTCAAACTGGATCAGATTTATCACCGTGTAATCGACATCATATAGAATTAGCAAAGCGGGTCCGTGATGGAATAGTTTCAAATGGGGGTATCTGTTTCGAATTTCCGGTGCACCCCATACAAGAGACAGGGAGAAGACCCACCCCGGCTCTAGACCGCAATCTAGCTTATCTTGGTTTAGTTGAAATTCTGCACGGTTATCCGATCGATGGAGTTGTATTAACGATAGGTTGTGACAAAACCACTCCAGCCTGTCTAATGGCTGCTGCTACATTAGACTTGCCCGCCATAGCTCTATCAGTTGGGCCAATGCTAAATGGATGGTTTCGTGGTGAACGAACCGGCTCAGGAACTATTCAATGGAAAGCCCGTGAACTTTGGGCCACTGGAGAGATTAACGACGAAGAGTTTACTGACCTAATAGCCTCTGCAGCTCCCTCAGTTGGATATTGCAATACTATGGGAACAGCAACAACAATGAATTCTCTCGCCGAAGCCTTAGGTATGCAATTACCAGGAGCAGCCTCCATTCCAGCACCTTACCGTGAACGCGGACAGATTGCCTATGAAACCGGAAAACGTGCTGTTGAATTGGTTAAGGAAGATTTAAAACCTTCTGATATTATGTCGAGAGCAGCTTTCGAGAATGCAATAGTTGTAAATTCTGCAATAGGTGGATCAACTAATGCTCCCATACACCTAAACGCAATCGCCCAACATCTAGGAGTTCAGCTGGATAACGACGATTGGCAAGCAGTTGGCCTAAACATTCCATTACTTGTTAATTTACAACCAGCAGGAGAGTATCTCGGAGAAGATTACCACCGTGCAGGAGGAGTACCTGCAGTTATAGGGGAATTAATAAATGCAAAGCTTCTCCCTCACTTAAGTGTCATGACAGTAAACGGAAAATCGATTGGAGAAAATTGTGAAAAAATATCCATAAAGGATTCTCGTGTGATCAAAAAAGTTACTAGTCCAGTAACTCCTGCTGCAGGTTTCATAAACTTAAAGGGTAATTTATTTAATTCTGCAATCATGAAAACCAGTGTTATTTCAGATGAGTTTAGAAATAGATACTTATCTAACCCTGGTGATCCAAATGCATTTGAAGGACGAGCAATCGTGTTCGACGGAACTGAGGACTACCATAATAGAATAGACGATCCAAAACTTAATATTGATGAGAATTGTTTATTATTTATGCGTGGAACGGGCCCCATTGGCTACCCTGGTGGGGCAGAGGTTGTGAACATGCAGCCACCAACAAATCTTTTAAAAAAAGGTATACATTCATTACCATGTATTGGTGATGGTCGACAATCGGGAACCTCCGGTTCACCATCAATTTTGAATGCGTCCCCAGAGGCTGCCTTGAATGGCGGCCTGGCACTGTTAAAGACAGGTGATGTTGTTCGCATCGACTTAAATAAATCAGAAGCCAATATTTTAATTTCCGAAACTGAACTAGAAAAACGCAGAGAAATACTAGAATCTAATGGTGGCTATCAGTTTCCGGCGGATCAAACTCCATGGCAGGCAATTCAACGTTCTATAGTCGATCAATTCGATAAAGGTATGGTATTAAAGCCTGCTGTAGGATTTCAGAAGGTGGCAAGAGGTGGAAACCCTGATTCTGCTACAACTGAAAATGTGCCTAGAGACAACCACTGATAAATTTAAATTTTTTTAAAAACTATTGTTGGCATAATTAAAATTGTGAATTTTTCTAAATTCTATTCTAGCTTCTTTTTTATTAATTTACTTATAGATCAAAGAAACATCAGTTGCGATGTATAAGGTCCTCTCCTTCAACACGAATGTAGTCCTCTTCAAAACTAAAGCTTTCGCCACCCTTCAAAAGGCCGGCACCTGGTATATGGTTTACCTCTATCCTAATACCATCAGGGTCTTCAAATAATACGTAGTAGTAACCGGGCGCCCATTCGCGTTGTTCAGGTCCTCGTATTATTTTTGCGCCTAGGCTACTAATAAAACAGGCCGTTTTATCAACATCTTCACGCGCTCTAGATCGCAAACAAAGATGATGCAAACCCACACGATATTGTTGAAACCTCTCACCATCAAACTCTGGATCACATTTTCGAATGCCAATTGCAGTACGTGCGCCCACATGATAGCAGAAATCTGGTCCATCATGGATCAGCCTCATGCCAAATTTTGGCAGAAGTTTAGAATAAAATTCTCGAGCTCTATTAAATTGACTTACCGTCAAGATTACATGAGCCATTCCATTAATATCAATCTCGGGTTCTTCCTGATTCATGATGTTGTCATCGCATTTCCTAAGGATTTAACAGCATCGGCACGTCCCGGCGAAGGCGGTATATTCAATCCCCTTTCACAAGCCGGGCGATCACGCAATTGTTCCATCCACCTTTCCAAATGTAATAACCCCTCCGTAGGAACTCGAGCCCATCTATGACTGCGTATCCAGGACCAATTTGCTATGTCGGCTATAGAAAAATCACCCGCCAACCATTCGTTATCTGCAAGCCTGCTATCCAGAACATTATATAACCTTCGTGTTTCGTTATGGTAACGCGCTCTAGCCGCAGGTTCATCAGTATCGAAGTAACGTTCGAAGACTACAGCTTGCCCTTGCATAGGACCAATTCCGCTGGCCTGAAACATCAACCATTGGATTACTTCATGACGAAGTGGTCCACTAAATGGTAAAAGCTTGCCCGTCTTTTCAGCTAAATAGAATAAAATCGCATTCGAATCAAAAATTATTAGATCATCCGCATCGTGGTCTACAATGACAGGAATTCGTCCATTAGGATTCATCGCCAGAAAATTAGCTTTTATTTGTTCTCCATTTGCGAGATCAATATGGTTGACGAAATACTCCAACTCTAGTTCCTCAAGTATCATAGACACTTTCCAGCCATTAGGAGTGGGGGCAGTGTAAAAGTCTATCATCGTTGTTGACTCCAATTTCCAACTAAAGATAGGGTTTACTCAGGCGGTTGATTTGTCAACTTGCACACTATCGAAAGAAAAATGATGGGTTCAGTAATATCATCTAATTGGTATTTTGATTTTATTTCACCATTTGCATACCTTCAATTAGCTCAATTTTCTAAATTACCTAGCTCTCTAAAAATTACACCTATACCTGTTGTCTTTTCTGGGCTACTTAAGCATTGGGGACAACTTGGACCAGCAGAAATCCCTTCTAAACGCCGCTTCGTTTATAGATTTTTCAAATGGAAGGCGGATCAGATTGGTCTGCCCTTCACAATGCCTCCAAAACATCCTTATAACCCCCTACCCTCCCTAAGACTTTGCGTTGCAGCGGGTGCAAAAATCGAACAGGTTATAGCCCTTTTTAATGTAATTTACGTGCAGGGCATACAGCCAGATTCCATAGAGGGCATAAATGCTATGGCTGAAGCTCTCGCAATTGATAATCCTCAAGCCGTTTTATCTGATGAGGAAGTTAAAATAAAACTTCGTAATAATACAGAAAAAGGTTTAGCAGCAGGAGTATTCGGTGTTCCTACCTTCACTATTAGAAATGAACTTTTCTGGGGTGGGGATGCCACAGAAATGATGCTAGATTATATCAATTGCACCGAGTTATTTGAAACGGCAGAAATGAAACGCATCTCTAGCATGCCTATGGGTTTGACTCGTCGATAATCTATCTGAGCAACACTTATTTATATAAAAAATCTATATATTGGCAATTCCCCCCTACATTGAAAAAAAATTAATTGGTAAAGTTAGTCATCTAAATACGATTTCAAATGTTTGCTGAGGTCATATGCATCATCACCAGCTCCGTCAATTAATGATGACTTTCGTCGACGTAAAAACTGCATTCCCATAAGGTACATCCCAGGAAAATTAACTATCCCTCCATCATGAAGAATTTGTCCTTTACGGTTTAAAACAGGCACATCTAACCATGATAAGTCAGGTTTAAATCCAGTTGCCCAGATAATAGTTTTAATATTATTTTCAATTAAAGTTGGTAAAAATCTCTCTCTAGGACAAACGTTAACCAAATGATCATTAGTTGTAATCCACTCGTCAATACTATCAAGCAGACGTTTCATTTTTAAATCTGCTAATGAGCATACATTTTTAAGTGATCCCGAAAATAGGGCCTTATCATTTCTTATGCCAACCATACGCCCAACTAATTTAATGCCTAAACTGGAAAGTGTATTGAGATCAAGCGTACCTCTACCCAAAGAACCTGCAAGCTGCAAAGATGGCACACGTCTGGCTCTATTAATATCATCTACTTCATCATAACGTTCATTAAGAATACCAGTGGAATCCATCCACCATTTTATATCATAACCCCGATAGACCCTAGGAACTCGAACATGTTCACCCACCGATAGTGTAACCTGACGACCCGAAAGCTGAATTTCTTTAGAAAGCTGAGTGCCAGTCGCAGAAGCACCTACTATCATAACCCCCCCATCAGCCAGTTGATTGGGATTTTTATATTCAATAGGTGTCAACATATTTACTTTAGAAGGAACTGCCTCAGCAAGAGTTGGCACAACAGCAACATTACAAGCACCAGAAGCAATGACTAACGCTTTGCAGTGCCATTCGCCTTGATTAGTTAAAATTTTATAACCTGAATCAGACGAGGATACTGAAGTAACCCTAGTACTAGTCTCTACCGGTGCTGATATAAAGTTAGCATACTTATCAATAAATTTAATAACCTCCGGCATGTCTCTGAAACCGTCAGGATTCTCACCTTGATACGTAAAACCTGGCAAACGACTTTGCCAATTTGGAGTAAGCAAGCGTAGAGAATCCCAACGCTCTGTTCGCCAAGAATTTGCAACTTCACCTCTTTCTAGTAATACATGGTCCACCGAAAGGTCAGTAAGGCAACGACTCATAGCCAAACCAGCATGCCCAGCACCAATAATTACACAAGTTACATTGCGTAAGATAACCATCTTTTATTAATTACTTTAAATAATAAATAAGTGAATTAGTTAACCTCGACTGAAACATTAGTTGGATTTGTTACAATATCATATACAGCCGAACGTTTTTGAGATTGCGCGACAAGAGCCTTAATTTCATCTGGGGTTGCATCTGCATCAATATC
>JAQWSA010000003.1 GCA_029243445.1 Alphaproteobacteria bacterium | reverse complement strand
CAGCCCCCAAAAGCTTCATACGAAAGACATTGGGGGCTTGCCGTTCTATATCAGTAGCTCCCATATAGACAACGCAGTCAAGTCCAAATAAAGCACACACTGTTGCTGTAGCAACACCGTGCTGACCAGCACCAGTCTCAGCTATAATTCTCTTTTTTCCCATTCGACGGGCTAGCAAAATCTGTCCAATGCAATTATTTATTTTATGAGCACCAGTATGATTTAGTTCATCACGTTTAAAATAAATTTTTGCGCCGCCATAATGCTCTGTCAACCGAGAAGCAAAATAGAGCGGACTGGGACGACCAACATAATTTTTAAGGTAGTCTTCAAGCTCATCTTGAAAAAGTGGATCAGTCTTTGCCTGATTATATGATTTTTCAACATCTAATATTAAAGGCATTAGTGTTTCAGCCACATAACGGCCACCAAATATTCCAAAATGTCCATTTTCATCTGGACCTGAACGATAACTGTTTGAGCGTTTAATAGTCATAATATAAATTGTTATACATTAGCATTTACTACTAGAACATAAACTAATTAGAGAAAATATAGCTATAAGCTGAAAACAGCTTGCATAAATCTTTCTATTTCTAGTGGATCCTTCTCACCAGGGGAAGATTCCACTCCAGAAGATACATCAACAATCAAAGCATCAGATTCGGCAACCGCTGTTCCTACGTTTTCAGCATTTAGTCCACCGGCCAACATCCAAGGTAGAGACCATTTTCTGCCAGCCAGCAAGTTCCAGTCAAATTTTAGAGCATTTCCGCCAGGCAAAGCATTATCCATTGAATCCGGGGCCTTTGCGTCAAACATTAACCAATCCGCTACTTCATTATAATCACCAGCATCTTCTATATCATAAATATCAGAAACTTTAATAACCTTCATTATCGGCAACCCAAATCTTTTACGTATTTCATTACATCTGCTCGGTGTTTCCTCACCATGTAATTGTACTAAATCAAGAGATACATCATTCAATACTGTATTTAGCTGGTTGTTAACAGGGTTAACAAATAAACCAACCTTCTTAATATCCGGGGGAACTAATGATGCCAATCTCGCAGCGCTTATTACATCCAAAGATCTAGGGCTTGGAGGGTAAAATACTAAACCAACAAAACTAGCTCTGCTTGTAACTGCCGCGCGCATTGCTGGTTCGTCTGTAATACCACAAATTTTAGCTGATACTGACATTATATAAAATCTAATTCATTTAAAATAGTTTTGGCAGACAAAGCCGGATCTTTAGACTCTGTAATTGGCCTACCAATTACAATAATATCTGCTCCAAGGGCTTTTGCTTTTGCCGGAGTCATAACCCTTTTTTGATCGCCAGTATGTGCCCAAGACGGCCTGATGCCAGGTACAACCAAATAAAACTTTTCTCCACATATTGCTCGCAGTTTAGTTATTTCGCTTGGGGAACATACTACACCATCAAGTCCTGAGGTTTGGGTTAAAAGTGCCAAACGTTCTACTTGAGACAATATAGGCCCGCTTTGACCAACGGTATTAAGATCATTCTCGTCAAGACTAGTCAATACAGTCACCCCAACAACGAGTGGTCGGTCTGAACCCATATCAGCAATTATCTTTGACACTGCCTTTAACATAGCACCCCCGCCACTGGCATGAACGTTAACCATAAAAACACCTAAATCAGAAATAGCACTAAGCGCCCTTACTACCGTATTAGGAATGTCATGAAATTTAAGGTCAAGAAATACTGGGAGACCAAGATTAACAATTTTTCTTACACCGTCCGGTCCATTACTATTGAAAAACTCTAACCCCAGCTTAACACCACCTACCCATGGGCTAACTTCATTAGCCCAATAAATAGCTTGCTCTATCTCTGTAGTATCTAAAGCAACAAAAACTGGGTTTTTAGTGAGCATAAAAAAGTCTTCCTATTTTATTGAATGTTATTAGAGAGCTGTTATTCGATCACGCACCCGGAGCACTTCAGTAAGCGCAAGAAACAGATGATAAAGTGATGTCGCAGGTACATTATCACGGATCAGCTGACCATCTTGATTTAAGTGCTCATGCCATACCCCCTTATCCATAGGTATATAAAATTTAAATATACAATCTAGCAATTTTTCTAGCCTCGAATATACCTCAATATTATTATCACACTCCAGTAGAGCTATATGCGCTTTAATAGCCTCCGTTTGACGCCATAAACGTTTATTTTCATCTAATTCAGCACCTCGACTTAGTACGGCATCATGTACCAAGCCCCTTGTGGGGCCGGGTTTATTGTTAACTCCATGTTTCTCAGCAAAATCATAGATTAAGTTCATATCTTTAGCGCAGTTAGCCGAGGTGAACGAACTATATTTATTTAATAGCCAGATCCATTCGTATAGATGACCCGGCTCGACAATTTGACCTACGGTGCCCTCAGCAGGCCGCCAGGCAGCATCAAAAAACTCCCCGATTGTCCCTGTCTCTTTATTAAAAAAATATTTATAAAAAAGTTCAATAATATTTTCAGCACGTGATAAATATTGCTCGTTACCAATTGAATCATATAATGCCAAAAGTGCTTCCAGTAAATGCATATGGGGATTTTGTCTTCGAGGTAAATCATGCGAAAGATTTTCAAAATACCCCCCATAATCTTTGTCCATTAAATTACTATCAATAAATTTAAGAACATTTTCAGATGTTGTAATAGCTTTTTTATCCCGAGAGGCTCGATAGTACCAAGCACATGCAAGTAGGACAAAAGCTTGATCATACAACTCAACACGCGGCTCATGTATTCTGCCGCTCTTATCTGTCGAATAAATAAAACCGCCTAAATTTTCTCTCCAGAAATTATCTGTCATAAACTCAAAGCCATTTCTTGCAGCTTCGAGAGGTAATATTTCTGTGCTTTCAGGTTTCCAGCCAAGAATATGTGCGTGACTAAAAACGTATATTTGGCGAGCCTGAACCCTTAATCGCTTTGGGGCATTTCTTATGGAAACACCACTAATAGACAAATTGTCGAAGAAACCACCTTCTTCATGATCAAACCCTTCGCCACTCCAGAGAGGCAGGGCACTTTCACACAACCAAGTGCGTATACGATCACTAGTAATTGACATGTACAACCTTGAATCATGATGGTTCGTAAAAACACCAAGTCTCTAAGTGCCTAGGGTCTAAAGATGCATTAGCAAGAGGTCAATCTAATAAAGCCCGTGAAGGTTCATTAGTCTTATCATTCATTACATCCTTATTTTTAGTGCCGTCAGTCTTTTTATTTTTTTTCAACCAAAGATAACGAATTTTTAGTTGTATACCTGAGATCCATATTAAAAAAGCACCTGATAAGAAACCTATGATAAGACTTATATAAAGAAAAACATATAGCGGCCATTGTATAGTAAAGTAAAATGGCCATAAATTCACTTCAATTATATGTCGATTATTTATAGCAAAAACAACCAGAATAATCGCTAAGGGTAAAGTCAAGATCCAGCGCATTTTTTTCAAAATATTAATAATATTTTTTGGGGTTCGGTTGAATAATAAATTTTAAAAAAAGGATAAAATTCATATAATTTAATCCTTTTTTTAATAAACTTAGATTACGAGTCACTATTCAACCGCTGCCTTAGCTCTTTACCCGTCTTAAAATAAGGGACTACTTTTGTATCAACGGCTACTGATTCTCCAGTTCGGGGGTTTCTTCCTATACGTGCATTTCTTTTTTTAACTGAAAAGGCCCCAAACCCCCTGAGCTCAACCCTATCGCCCCGTGCTAATGCCGAAGTAATTTCATCCAATATAGTTGTAATAATTCTCTCAATATCACGTTGATACAAATGGGGGTTTTGTTCTGCCATACGCAGTATCAGCTCCGACTTAGTCATTCTTATCCCCGGGGTGCTGTTTAATCTCAATCAACATGTTAAAATATCATGCGCCAAAAAAAATAGTTAATAGCAATACTATATGTACTTCCTCTTATAATATCATATATCAGGGTGCCAAACAGACAAGAGCCCGTCAAGTAGCAGGGCATTAGTAGTTAATGATTTTCTTGTAATTCTAGAGATTAGTTCAGATATTCCAAGGCCATCTTTTACTGGTTTCAGTGTAATAATAGGTAATTTAAGAGAAATACCTTTATTTTCATCAAGCCATATACGAGCTTTAACCTCATCTCCAATTGCATCTATAAGGCCATTCTTCAGAGCTTGACGGCCAGTATAGACCCGTCCATCTGCAAGACTTAGTACCTGTAATCTATCTAAATCTCTTCTTTCAACTATAATATCAACAAAAAAAGCAAATAGGTCATCTATTAAATCTTGAGTAGCCATTCTCGCTTTGTCTGTTAATGGCTCGATTGGCGAAGGTACAGCTTTTAAAGGTCCCGACTTTAGACTTTCCGGAACAACCCCTAATTTACTTAGTAAATTTGTCACATCTACTGTTTGAAAAAGCACTCCAATTGAGCCTGTTATAGTACTTTCACGAGCAAATATTCGTTCCGCAGCTACAGCAGACATATAAGCAGCTGAAGCGGCAACCGTTCCCATTATAACAACTACAGGTTTATTTTCACCTACCACTAAGAGTGATCTATAAAGATCCTCTCCACCAACTACTGTTCCACCCGGACTATCCAAATGTACTATCAGAGCACGAATACTAGAGTCTTTTGCAACCTGAGCTAATAAATCATCTCGGGCAGGATCTTCAATAATAACCCCTGTGATACGTATACGAGCTATCTTTTCACCTTGATACAGAAATCCAGCTGCTCCAAGGCCAATGATAATAGCAATAGTTAAAGAAACAAACGTTGCTAACTGCCACCAACGCAACTTACGTCTATAACGTCGTCTAGCAATCAAAGCATCAGGGTCAAATGACATCCAAAATCTTATCAGTATAAATAGTTAAAATTTATTTACGATTACTTTTTATAAGGCTAATCTGATGTATCCTTTTCTTCGCTCTCATCGAGGGTCACTTCACTATTATCATTTTCAGTTGAGGTGGTTTCTTTATTAGGTTCTTCCTCATTAGCAGCTGATTGTTCTTCTCTTTCTCGTAACGCTGCACCAAGAATATCTCCCAGTGATGCACCACTATCTGAAGATCCGTAATCCTTCATTGCCTGATTCTCTTCGTCAATTTCTTTAGCTTTTATCGACAAAGAAATTCTGCGGCTAGAAGCATCAAAATTAACTACTTTAGCATCGACCTTCTCGCCAACAGCAAACCTGTCAGGGCGCTGTTCAGAGCGATCACGTGATAAATCTGAGCGACGCACAAAAGCACTAAGGCCGCCAGTCGTCGTTACTTCAATGCCGCCTTCACTAACTTCAGAGACAGTACAAGTAATTATCTCTCCTTTTCTTATACTACCCCCGGCTACAGCAAAAGGATCTTCAGTAAGCTGCTTAATTCCCAGAGAAATACGTTCTTTTTCTACATCCACATCCAAAACTTTAACCTTAACGTTATCACCCTTATTAAAAATCTCTAAGGCTTCTTCTCCGGCCTGATCCCAGGATATATCCGAAAGATGTACCATTCCGTCAATATCTCCTGGAAGACCAACAAAAAGCCCAAACTCCGTAATATTTCTGATTTCACCTTCAACCGCATTTCCAACCTGAAATTTTTCAGCGAAGCTATCCCATGGATTATCCATAGTTTGCTTTAGCCCCAAACTAATGCGACGCTTATTAGGATCAACATCTAAGACAACCACTTCAACCTCTTGTGAGGTTGAAACAATTTTTCCTGGATGCACATTCTTTTTTGTCCAGCTCATCTCGGATACGTGCACTAATCCCTCGATCCCAGATTCGAGCTCAACGAATGAACCGTAGTCAGTTATATTTGTTATTCTGCCAGTTAGTCTTGTTCCTACTGGATACTTATCCTGTACAACATCCCAGGGATCTGCCTCTAGCTGCTTCATTCCCAGACTAATGCGCTGAGTTTCTTGATTGAATCTAATTACTTGCACCTGAACAGACTGGCCAACCTGCAATGCTTCGGATGGGTGATTAATCCTTCGCCATGATATATCAGTTACATGAAGCAATCCATCGACACCACCAAGATCTACAAAAGCGCCATAGTCAGTTATATTTTTAACAACACCCTGCAGCTCTTGCCCTTCTTGCAAGTTTGATACGAGCTCAGACCGCTCCGCCGCTCTAGTTTCTTCAAGTACGGCTCGTCGCGATACAACAATATTTCCCCGAGCCCTGTCCATTTTAAGGATCATGAACGGTTGTGGGGTGCCCATTAGTGGGCTTACGTCTCTTACTGGTCTAATATCAACCTGACTTCCAGGTAAAAAGGCTACCGCCCCTGATAAATCAACTGTAAACCCTCCCTTAACCCTACCAAATATTGATCCGTCAACTTTCTCACTATTCTCAAAAGCTTTTTCAAGTATCTCCCAGGATTCTTCACGTCTTGCCTTTTCCCGACTTAATACCGCTTCACCGTTTGAATCCTCAAATCTCTCAACAAAAACCTCCACCTTATCGCCTACATTAATTTCTGCGATTTGGCCCGGCCCAGCAAATTCCTTAAGTGAAACACGTCCCTCAGATTTTAGGCCAACATCAATTAGCGCAGAGTCATTCTCAATAGCAATTACAGTACCTTTAACGACGGTACGCTCAAGAGAACCACTACTTCCAATACTCTCTTCAAGCATTGAAGCGAAGTCTTCTATTGCGGGCATACCTTCCTGTGTAACAGCAGTGTCAGTCATTTGTATATGGATCCTTTAATTCAAAATAATTATCTTGCCAGCCATTTAGTAATAGCGGTCTTTCTATTCTCGTAACCTGTCCGGACCATCCAGACATACTAGCCACAAAAAAGTTCTTGACCCACCCCAAACTAATTGAGTTGATCACCTTCAATATATTCCAACGCTCGAAGAAAAACAGCGCTAGGCGATTTGCCCGAGGTGTCGATAACAATAGCATCAACTGTCTTCAACGGGGATACTTTACGGGTCCTATCTCTCTCATCCCTTTGCTGAATATCGGCCAGAACGGCGGCATATGTACTCTTCCTACCGTTTTCCTGCAACTCTTTATAACGACGCTTAGATCTTACGTCTAAGCTAGCCGTAACAAAAAACTTGTAAGAAGCATCAGGACACACCACACTTGCTATATCCCGCCCATCTAAAACTGCTCCGGTCTTATCATTTGGTGGACTATAAGCAAAATTACGCTGATAAACTAGTAATTCCTTACGAACTGCCGGTATTGCAGCAATGACAGAAGCTATTTCAGCTATTTTTTCTGTATATAAATCAATGAGTTCTATCTTATCTGGATCTAATGAGCGGGCTGCTAAAACTACCGTTTTTACATCGTTTGGGTCTATTCCTGACTTAAATATTTCGTATGCAACAGCTCGATAAAGCCGCCCAGTATCTAAAAATGCTAAATCAAAATGTTGCGCCAAACGCCTAGCTAGAGTTCCCTTACCAGCAGCAGCAGGACCATCTATAGCAATAATCATAATATAATTTTTCTATAAGTTTTAGCTAATATCTGCACCAATGCCTCTCATAATTTCAATAAAATTAGGAAAACTGGTGTTAATTGAACTCCCTTCGTCAATTGTTATTGCTTCTTTACTTTTTAAGCCTAGAACGAGAAAGCTCATGGCTATTCTATGATCCATTAATGCATTTATAGTTGCGCCGCCGGCTGGTTCAGTTGAAGATCCATGGATGATTAGGGAATCTCCGTCTACTTCCACGGATATACCACATTCAGTCAATCCAGAAACTATAGCAGCAATACGGTCACTTTCTTTAAATCTTAACTCCCCTACTCCACAAAAAATACTCGAACCAGAAGCACACGCTGCAGCCATTGCGAGTACAGGATACTCATCGATCATAGAGGGAGCACGATCTGCTGGAACAGTAACTCCAATAAGTTCACTAGATTTAACATATAAATCAGCAACCGTTTCCCCTCCCATCTGACGCTCATTTTTCCATTCTAAAGAAGCCCCCATTTCTAGCAGGGTCGTATAAATACCAATACGAGTTGGGTTTTTACAAACCCCAGAAAGTTTTATTTTTGAACCTTTTACAATAAGAGCAGCTACCACCGGAAAAGCTGCTGAACTTGGATCCGCTGGTACTGTTACTAAAGCCGGTGTCAATTCTGGCTGACCAATAACTGTAATCTTATTACCAGCGTCAATCTCTTCCACCGTAATATCTGCCCCGAAATACCTTAGCATTCGTTCTGTATGATCTCTGGTTGGTCTTGATTCTATAACAGAAGTAGCACCGGGTGCATGTAACCCTGCCAACAAGATTGCTGATTTAACCTGAGCTGATGCAATCGGCAATTTATAACTGATAGGCATTAGATTATCATTGCCTGTAATAGTCATGGGTAATCTATCACCTTCACTGGCATGAAATGTCGCCCCCATCTGCATTAGGGGTTCGATTACTCTAACCATAGGCCGGGAGCATAAAGAATTATCTCCAGTCAGCATAGACGAAAAACCATGCCCAGATATCAGACCACAAAGTAATCGAGCCGATGTTCCTGAATTTCCAACGTCAATTAACCTATTGGGAGATATTAAACCACCAATCCCGACACCATTGATACGCCATTTTCCAATTCCCTCACGCCTAACTTTTACGCCGAAGCACCTTAATGCTGAGGCAGTGTGTTGGACATCATCACCTTCAAGTAGCCCAGTAATTATAGTCTCACCAATCGTTATCGCCCCTAGCATTAGTGCTCTATGGGAAATTGACTTATCACCAGGAATATCTAATGTTCCTTGCAAAGGATTAGAATTTCTAGCAACAATTATATTATTTTCTATGTTTTTCATTTTTATCAGTCATCTTTATTGACATATTTAAATAACACACAGCCTACAAGCTGGCTATTAAAGTAGCTATAATAGACTATCAATGTAAAATTTTTTGCTTTTTGCTTTTGACAGAAGGCCAAGATCATGGCAAACGGCAATTCTTAAATCTTTGGAGGATATATTTTGGCCAAACCTGAATGGGGTGTTAAGCGCTCTTGCTTAGCCTGCTCCACACGTTTTTATGATCTACAAAAGGATCCTATTACGTGTCCTAGCTGTAATACTATTTTTGACGTGGAAACTATATTCCGTCCGCGACGGTCGCGCGCTGTCGTTGAAGAACCGGTTGTAAAACCAGAAACACCGGTTGCATCAGATGAGGATATAGAAAAACAACTCGCAGCATTAGCAGATGATAGCATTGAAGAAGAAGCTGATGATTCAGATGATGATAACAGCACAATACCAGATACATCAGATCTAGAAAACGATGAAGAGGAAATTGCGTCAATACCAAAGGGCTACTCTAACGAAAGTAGTTAATTTGATTTGAATGGGGCCGTAGCTCAGTTGGGAGAGCGCTACAATGGCATTGTAGAGGTCGTCGGTTCGATCCCGTCCGGCTCCACCAAATCTTTTATAAATCAACAAATTAAGTTAAAAAAATATAAAATAAGTCAATAAGCTCTTACATTCTTTAGTTCTTTATGCCCATGTTATCTTCAATGAGTTTTTTCCAAAAATATTTACCGTAATATTGAACATCTAAAAAAATCCAGTATAAATATACATTGAAGGCTAAACTAGATAAATGACTATAAAAGTGCTAACCACCTTAGGCCCTCGTTCATTAAACAAAGAAACAGTTCAGCAGCTCGAAAAAAACGGTGTACATCTATTTAGGATAAATCTTTCCCATACACAATTAGATGACCTTGAAGAAATAATATTTAGAATTAACTCCTGGTCGAATACACCCATTTGTCTAGATAGCGAAGGAGCGCAGGTCCGAAATGGTATTATGAAAGATAACAAAGTTTTTTATAAACTAAAAGATTCTGTAGTCATTCATAATCAGCCAATAATTGGGGACTCGAATAATATTTCTTTTACACCTGCCACTGTGTGTAATCAGCTAGAAGAAGGCGACGAAATTAGAGTAGACTTTAATTCCGTCCGTTTTCTCATAACTAGTAAAAATGGAAATATTGTAAAGGGTGAGGTGACTAGTGACGGCCATGTAGGAAGCAATAAAGCTGTTGATATAAACAAAAACATAAAACTTCCTGCCATAACCCCTAAAGACGAAGATGCATTTAATTTAGGTTTAAAAATGGGAATTAAGCACTATGCATTATCTTTTACTAATACAGCTAAAGACGTCTTACTAGCCCGCGAAATAATAGGTGATTCAAATCTAATATCCAAAATCGAGAGTATTGATGGGGTTTTAAACCTAAAGGACATACTGCCATTAGTAGATCAGATATTGATCGACAGGGGAGATCTATCTCGCCAAATATCAATTGAAAAAATACCTTTTATTCAGAGAAGCATAATTTCATACGCAGAAAACTTCAAAACTCCAGTTTATGTCGCTACAAATTTACTCGAATCTATGACAAACAATGAAGGCCCAACCAGAGCCGAGGCTAACGATGTAGCAAGCACTTTATTAATGGGTGCTAGTGGACTAGTGCTAGCTGCTGAAACAGCAATTGGTAAATATCCTGTCGAATCAGTAAAAACCATTAATTCTATAATAAAAGAATACAAAAGATGGACACCCAAAACCTCTTTACAGGAAATAGTTTCATTTGATTAACAGCGTAATAATAAATAAAGCTGCCTGTGTAATATGGTTAACTGGTATGTCCGGTTCAGGTAAAACAACTTTGGCAAACGGGATAAAATCCACACTAGAAACACAGGGTTACAATCTACTAATCCTTGATGGAGATAAGGTTCGTGGTAGTTACAAAAAAAAGTTAGGTTTTACGCGTGAAGATATTTTTAAAAATAACATAAGAATTGCCCAAAAATGCCTAGGTGCTAGGCACAAGCATGACGTGATTATTGTCCCAGTTATAAGTCCTTATGAAAAATCACGAGCAGAGGTTAGAAAATTATTAGAACCCAATTTCCACTTAATATACCTTAAAACAAATATAGAAAGTCTTAAGGAAAGAGATCCAAAGGGCTTATATTCCGCAGCAGATTCAGGTCTAATAAAAAACCTTATAGGTTATTGTGATTCAACTCCCTATGAAGAGCCTAATAACTGCGAGTTAGTAATTGATACTAGTAAAGGGAATTCAGTTAAAAAAGCCTCGGATAAATTATATAAATATATAAATTCTATAATTATACCTTGATTGTAATCAATATTAATAAAATGATAGATATCATCAACACAAATAATTTTAAACCACTCTAATGCTAAAGCCCCATCAAAAGAATAATTTATAACAAATAGATAATAATGTTCACATGTATTCCAGATCATTAAAAGTTTTTCTCAAGATACTAATTACCGTATTTGCACTTCTCGCCTGGGGTTTTGTTTGGACTTTTTTTATTAAAGTAATGTCCATAGAGGATATACCTGGCATTAGAATTATTGGATCACTATTAGGTGCATTTTTTATCTGGAAATGGATATCTAACGCATTTAATAAAAGAGATCTCAAAAACTCAAAAGCAATTAGTTCAGATAACCAAAACTGAGCTTTTCCTGCAGAAAAAATAATTTATTTTACAAATAAAAAATCCATTTAACCAAATACGCTTATTTACCCCAGGTCAGTGCAACAGGGTTTAGTTCTTTCGCCATATTTAATAGAGCGGATTTGACATTAGGGTTTAATGGAGCGATAGGGTGACGGCAGAAATCAGATGCTATAACACCACCTTCTTTAAGCAGGGCTTTAGCAGCCCTAAAACCACATAAGCGGTTTTCATGGTTAATTAAAGGAAGCACTTGGGTGTAAATAGATT
>JAQWSA010000002.1 GCA_029243445.1 Alphaproteobacteria bacterium | reverse complement strand
TTTTTAATACTTTTAAAGCTAATGCTATAGATTCGTATCTAACTCTAAATATTAATTATTTATCTGGGTGGCGTCTTAAGAGTTTTGTAATTATTATTTTAAGATTTCTTATAGGTTTAGTAATTTTCCATGAAGTAGACTGATAAGTTTGTTCTAATTGACGAGTTTTATTTTCAAATTTGTGCGTAATTTCTTCTAGTTTTGTGTTAGAGACTAATAGATTGGAATGAGACATAGAGAGTTGATCATTAAGAGCATCTTTTTCAGAAAAAAGTTGCTTATTTTGTTCGGTTAGGAGCCCTACGGTTTTTTCAAGGTCGAGAAATCGTCTTTGTTGTTTTTGTTCCCATGTATCTATTTTTATATGTGGAACACTGCTCAGCATTTCATGTTTGCTACTATCTTTATTAACACCAATATAAATTTTCTCAAATGTTACAAAAAACTCTAATTCATTTTCGGAGGTGTCATGAAAGTCTATGATGCGAAAGTTGATCAGTTCAAGTTCTAACATCATTTCAATTAGTTGAAAAAATGTTCTTGGAGTAAACACTGTGCAGTGGACGTCCGTATATTCTTCATTTTGAAAAGATTGTTTTGCCATTTTAGACGCAAACTTAATTGAATGCTGTCTATTAAGGTCTGATTCATTTAGTCTTCCGCTCCACCGAAGACCTGTATCGAGGCTTACAGCATTAGAGAAAAAATCAAATACTTGTTTTGGTGATGGTCTACTTATATTTTGCATGTGGGCTTCTATTAGATCACCACAGGTAGTAGGAGTGCGTAGATAATCAAAAGTAAATCTTTTATCAGGTATGGCTAGCGAAAGTATTCCGCCGTCATATAGGATTTCAGAAATATCTTTTAACCAGCCTATGACATCTGGAACATGTTCAATGACATGGCTTGCTATAACATAATTAAATTTATCTTCTTTTCCAATTGTTTTAGCTAATGTATTTCCTTCTAGAATGTAGTCTACATCTACAATTTTAGATGTATCGACGTTTTTATCATCTTTATATTTAGCTACTAAGTCATTGGTAGATATGTGATCCGCATATTTTATATTGCCTTGGTCAATCTTTACTATAGGCCTATCAAGGGCTCCAATCTCAAGGCCCTTTTGATCCTTAAGGTTAATGTTTTTAAGAATTTTTTCGTTACGCTCTATCAAAAGTTCTCTCTATCGATGATTCTGTATGGCTAAGATTATTAAAAAAAATTAATTAATTTAGTTTAACCAAGGCTTTATAATTCTTGGCCTATTAGCAATTGAATAGTATCCATCTTTAAGTGAAAAGTTAGGATTATAATATGGATCTTTTTCTAATTTATCATTCCACTTTTCTCGCATATACTTTACTTCTCTTGTAAAGCGAGCGATTTTATCTGAGGTTTGATCACTTCCTCTGCTAGCTGACTCATGATGTAGCATTTCTGCATATGGCGTCCAGACGATTGAGTATCCACATTCTCTAATTCTTATACAAATATCAATATCATTAAACGCTACGGATAGGTTTTCTGAATCAAGTCCGTTCACTTCATTATATATTTCAGCCCTCATTATCATACAGGCTCCAGTTACGGCTGAATAATTTTGTATGAGTTCAGTTCTGCCAAAATCGCTGAAATCTCCTCGCAGTTTGTTTAGGTGGAGATGACCGGCAACACCCCCAATTCCAAGAGCTACACCTGCGTGTTGAATAGTATTGTTAGGATAATAAAGCATTGCCCCTACAACACCCACCTGAGGCCTTAATGCATGACTTACCATTTCTTTCAACCAAGATGGTTCGATAACTTCTATATCGTTATTAATAAGTCCGATTAAAGAACCAGTTGCATATTTCACAGCATAATTATTTATAGCTGAATAATTGAAAGGTTTTTCGTAATTTATAACCCTAACCTTTGAATTTTTCTGTATTTCTCTAAAATAATTTATGGTATCTGGATCTATACTTTGATTATTAACAATAATTACTTCTAAATTACTATAGTCAGTATTGTTTAATAAACCATCAATGCAAACTCTGAGTAATGAAAGTTTATCGCGCGTTGGTATTACCAGGGTAACTTTGGGTAATTCATTTGGAAGTGCATAACGTACTCTGTGGTATACTCCACTGGGGCTTTCTTCAACTTCAGCTTTAATTCCTTGTCGTGATAAATGTTCTTTAATAGCTTTTTGAGCCCTTTCATGAGGATATGACTTTTCATCCTTGTTTAATGCTACTGAACCAGGAATTGCTCTCCAATGATAAAGAATATAAGGCAGGTGATGTATATTAGTTATTTTAATTTGTTCTAATACTCGTAAAACTAAATCATAGTCCTGGCTACCTTCAAAACCACATCTGAATCCACCAATTTTTTCTATAATTTGTCGTCTGTATACTCCCAGATGATTAATCATATTTTGTGATAAAATTAGGTCGGAATTAAAGTTTGTTTTGAAATAAGGTTCGTAACGTTTGCCTTTAGAGTTAATCTTATCTTCGTCACTATAAATTAAATCTGCATCAGGATTCTGGTTTATTTTTTCAGCAATTAGGTAAAGAGCATGAATAGCTATTTCGTCATCATGATCAAGAAGGGCAATAAAATCTCCTTTTGCTAATTCTAATGCGCTATTTGATGCTGCGGAAATGTGTCCATTGTTTTTCCGGAAAACCACTTTAATACGGCTATCTTTTGATTGAAACGCATTTAAAACATTTTGTATTTCAGGATCGGTTGATGCATCATCTGCTATACACAATTCCCAATGTGGGTAAAGTTGATTTGAGACAGAATCAATAGCCGCCTTAAGAAAATTTATTGGAGTATTATAGACGGGCATTAAAACGCTAATTATTGGTTTATGACTCATCTCATCTATTCGTTTATGGATTTTAACTATATCTGATTCTGAAAGTTTCTCATTACGTTCGATCCAATTGTTGTAATGATCTTCATAAAATTCTGTATTTCTTTCACCTAGTAGCGACCTTTTAACGCCTGTTAGGCCATGCTTTCTAAAGATTTTTATACCTTGTAAAGTAAGACGAATATAATTGCGTGGATTGCTAATACTTGGTTTAATTTTTTTCCAACTAAGTCTAAATAATGCTTCTAATTTTCCTATTTCTCTATAGTAAATATCCGTTATTGGAATAGAATCTAATGAATTAATTATCTCAACGAAAAGTTGGTTTGAGTTTTCAGATAAACGTATAATTCTATGAAATGTTTGATCTTTTTTTGCCTCTAGGGAAACGCTTGGTTGTCTTATTAACTTACCCTCAATTAAAGAGTAGATAACTAATCTGGGTATATCTTTGTTTCTATTAGTTTTATATTTTAGAATTATCCAACCTGCTGGAATATCTTTTATATCATTCTTTAGTTCAAAACATTCCAGATCATTTATTTCTTGGGTCTGTTGCGAAGCCTCTATATTTACACTAATGAACTTCCCCCAACGAATATAGGATTTCAGCCACTTTAATGCTGTTCTTATTTGGCGCAATGAAGTTGTAATTTTCCAGGAGGTTGAGGAATACACAGCATCTAGCTGATTGGTTTTCTGTAATAAGGCCAATTGCGATAAATACGCATCATGATTAATTTGGTGTAATTTAATTTCTAGCTCAGAAATAATTGTGTCTCTTTTAACTACTCTAGCTTTGTGCTCTTCAATTTCTTCTTTTTTGCTTGCTATTTCCTTATTTTTACTCGTTATTTTTGTATTCCACTCATTTTCCTGTTGATGAAACTTTTTATTGAGGGTTTTATTAAGGGTTTCTATATCATTTGTTTTTTCTTCAACTTCAATTGCATGACGAATTTTTTCACTGAATAAAATTAAAGTTTCTTCTGAAGGGGGAGATGTGGTCTTTTTAAAGAGGATCGCGTGTTTAGTTAAAAATGAAGCATCATACGTTAAATCAGGAGAAAAATTATATTCCGCAAAAAGTTTTAGCCAATAGATAGTAGGCTTCACATTACAATGCGTTGGTTCATCAAAATCCTTTGGCGTGGAAGAAAACAAAACCGTATTTGAGGCTGAAGTCAGATTTTTGACAGCATCTTTTGCTTGATTCTCTGGCATGTGTTCAAGAACTTCAATGCAGGTAATAAGGTCATACCTACCTTCAATAGGATCGGTTAGGGAGCTAACTTTGCAGTAATTTTCCATATCTGGTCTGATTTTGGATATTGCATATGGAGAAATGTCAATTCCCCACGATTCGACTCCGCGATCCCAGAGAGATTCGACTAAGAATGCCCAAGCACAGCCAGCATCCAAAACTTTTTTTGGTCGCAAACTACGAATAATTTCATCCGCTATACTACCAAAGAATTGTATCCAATGTTCATTACGTTCATAAGGAATACCGCATCCAGTGCGATAATATTCATCATCATATAAACTACCAAGTTCATATACGTTTTTAACACTATTATTTTGTCTACTTTTATTAGTCATTTCCCTTATGCTCTCTCATTTATTGGGAAAGTTTATTTGCAGAGAGGTACATCAATAAGTTCCATTTTTAGAAACGGTCAAAATTAAAACCTTCTAAAAACCAATATTTAGAGTGTTTTTTCATATATTTCGAGGATTTCAGTTACCTCGCCATAAGCTACTATACCCCCTTTATCTATTAAAACTGCTTTATTACATACTTGTCTTATAAGATCATTTGAATGTGATGCTAGAGCTAATATTTTTGATCTACTAACAAAATCATCGAGACGAGATTTTGCTTTTTCTAAAAACTTTGCATCTCCAACGCCAATCCATTCATCCATTAGCAGTATTTCAGGTTCAACCGACGTGCATACAGCGAAAGCTAGTCGTAATAACATTCCACTTGAGTATGTTCTTACCGGTATTTTTAAATAGTCCCCCAATTCAGTAAAATCAGCTATTTCATCGACTTTACTATTTATCTCAGAACGACTAAGCCCTAACAACATTCCCCTCATTGTTATATTTTCATAGCCCGTAGCTTCAGTATCCATACCCAAGGCTACATCAAATAGCGCTGCAACTTTTCCACTTCTACTAATTTTTCCACTGGATGGTTCGTAAACACCAGACAGTACACGTAAAAGTGTTGTTTTTCCGGCACCATTAGGTCCTACAATACCCACTCTGTCTCCATTATTTAGCTCAAGAGAAATATTATGTAGAGCTTGAACACATATCCTGTCGCTTAGATCACGACCAATGCGTCCTCCACTTCCTAAATGTAGCAGGCTTGTCTTAAGCGAACGGCTAGCGCCGCTATATAGTGGAAAATCAACTGCAACATCTTCGAGATGAATGTGTGCCATTATTATGTCTTAAATCCAGTAAGCTATTCTGCTACGAAACCGGCGGAAGATAATAAAAGTTATCAGCCATCCGGTTAAAGTGATTCCTAACGTTATTATCCAAGATATTGTGTTAGGCGCACTGCCAAGCAAAGGAGCTCTTATTAATTCAACAAAATGAAAAAAAGGATTAAATTGAACAAAACCTATTCTATCTACTAAGAGCTCAGGTTTCCATATAATTGGTGTCAAAAAGAAAGCAACTTGAATAAAGCTTGCTACTATTTGGGGTACGTCTCTAAATCTTGCACATATCATACCCAGTAAAATACTAACCCATCCGCCAGTTACACAAATTATTGCAAGTCCTGGTAAAAGGAGCAGTCCTGTCCAGCTAGGCCAAATATTAAATATTAGAGCAACAATAATAAAAACTACTATATTATGACCAAATATTATTAAATTTCTCCATATAAGACGATATATATATACTGAGAAAGGTAAACTAATCTGACGAATGAAGGATTCTGATCCAATAAATGCTACACAGCCATCTGTTACAATACCGGAAATTAATCCCCATGCAATAAAGCCAAGACAAAGGAATGGAAGATAATCATCGAGATCTAAGCCAAATAAAGTTCCGTAAAGTAAACTAAGAGTTCCAACCATTACAGCCATGCTTAATGTTAGCCAAAATGGACCTAGTAATGATCGACGATAGCGTTGTTTTATATCTTGCCATCCAAGCAATCCCCATAAACGCCAACTAACCAGACCTCCAAACAAATCATTTATAGCTAGAATTTGTATACTTGGATTATTGAGAAATGGTTTATTTTTGATAGAATCCCCTCTTGTCTCAGGATTTTCATCTATTTTTGCATTTATCAAAGAAGGATTCATGTTTTCCTATTTATTTTTCATAACGGTATTTTTCTAAAGAGAGCGACGGTCGCTATAATCCAGGAAAACATGAACTTAACTCAGATTATAGACTACCATGAGATCTACAAATGGGCAGTAATACATAATTCAAAATTTTGGATTAATAGTTATTCATTTATTGTTTAAATACTATGAATTATACTTTTGCTATTAGTCCCGCAGCTTCAATACCCGCAACAGCACATGATTCGTCATTATCTGATGAGTCTCCTGTAACTCCAACTGCTCCGATAACATTACTATCTTTATCCAAGATCAACACCCCGCCTGCAACTGGAATTATACGACCATTTGATGCTGCAGCAAGTGCTACTCCAAAATGTTCACGAGTTAATATATCCGTTTCATTAGCACGAGATGATCTCCCGATAGCAAGTCCTCCCCATGCCTTTCCAAAAGCAATTTCGAAACGTAATATTCCACTTTTATCCTCGCGTTGCATTGAAACAAGATGTCCACCATCGTCGAGAACAACTATCGTTAGTGGACCAATACCCATCTCGCGGCCTTTTAATTGCCCAGCCGATATGATTGTGTTTGCCTGTTCAAGTGTGACTTTAGCCATATTTTAATTATCCCGATATTATTGCTTTTGATAAAGATTTCAAACGTACCTAGGCAAATGGGTAAAAACCAGCCCACTAGGTTAAATTTTTATAGTTTAATTGCATAACTTTCGATAATTAGACCTTATTCTAATATAATTAGCATAAATTCAATATAAATCTTCAGTAGCTAGCTGCCCAGAGTAATTTTAACTAATGTTTTTTTATGATTTGGTGAGCTTTTAAACAGTTTTACGTTGAAAATTAAGCTTTATGTATTAAAAAAGTATTAGAATTGAGGGATATAGGACTTTACTTATTAATGATGGAGTTTTCACAAAGTGTGAGATATAGAAACTCTTCCTTATTACACTAATTATTAATTTCCTTGAGATATATGAAATAAAGAGAAATATATGAAAATTCTTGTTACCGGTGGATCAGGGTTTATTGGCTCGGCACTTATTAGATTTCTTATTAGTGAAACCAATGCTTCTGTCGTTAATGTAGACGCATTAACTTATGCTGCAGTCCCTGGTGCACTAGATGTTGTAGAAACTGACAGCCGGTATAAATTTGAAAAAGTAAACATCTGTGATGGAATATCTCTTGGTGCTGTATTTGCCAAACATTCTCCAGATACAGTTATCCATCTTGCAGCAGAGTCCCATGTTGATCGTTCTATAGATAACCCAGCGGCATTTGTTGAAACAAATGTTCTAGGTACTTGTAGATTATTGGAAGTTGCACTTTTGTATTGGCGAAGTCTTGAATCTAATTCACGAGAAAAATTTAAATTTCATCACGTATCTACTGATGAGGTATATGGTTCTCTTGATGCCTATGGAGCATTTACTGAAAATTCTTCATACAATCCAAATTCTCCATACTCTGCCAGCAAGGCGTCTTCTGATCATTTCGTAAGAGCTTGGAATACAACTTATGGCTTGCCAGTAACTATTAGTAATTGTTCCAATAATTATGGAATTTATCAATTTCCAGAAAAACTTATTCCATTAATGATTATCAATGGAATTTTATGGAAACCACTACCAATTTATGGCAAGGGAGAGAATATACGTGACTGGCTTTTTGTTGAAGACCATGCACGAGCTATTTGGTCAATTATTAATCAAGGTAATATAGGAGAAACTTATAATGTAGGCGGAGGAGCCGAAATGAGTAATTTAACGGTTGTAAGTATGATTTGTGATATCCTCGATGATATCTTACCCGATCCAAAAAACCGTTCTAGAAGAGAGCTAATTACTTTCGTAAAAGACAGACCAGGCCATGATTTTAGATATGCAATTGATTCCACTAAAATTTGTGGCCAAACTGATTGGTTGGCTCAAGAAAGCTTTCAAACAGGATTAAGAAAAACTGTCAGTTGGTTCATTGAAAATAAGAAGTGGTGGCAGTTAGTTCAAGAAGGCACCTATGATGGTGGGCGTCTTGGTCTTGGTCCTAAAACTAAAGTAAATTGACTTTAGGCTAATTTATTTATGATAGAAAAAATTCTAGTTTTAGGTTGTTCTGGTCAAGTGGGAAATGAACTGGTCAGGTTTATTTGCCCTGAGGATTTTACAATAATAGGTCTATCACATGCCGTGGCTGACATAACAAAAAGAAATGATATCTCTAACATTATTCAGAACTCTAGATGTTCATTGGTTATAAATGCTGCGGCCTTTACGGAAGTTGATACAGCGGAAAACAAAAGAGATTATGCTTATAAAATTAATGAAGAAGGTACTTATAATGTCGGTGAAGCATGTCGTAAAGCCGGCGTACCACTAATACATATTTCAACAGACTATGTTTTTGATGGAACTAAAAATACAGGGTTTATTGAAGACGATTTAGTGAATCCTTTGGGCGTATATGGTGCTAGCAAAAATGCTGGTGAGGTTGCTCTTCGTGAAGTTTTAAAGGAACATATTATTTTAAGAACTTCTTGGGTATATAGTTCTACAGGAAAAAACTTTGTTAAAACAGTTCTAAGGCTGGGTAATGAGCGTGAAGAGATAAGTGTTGTTGATGATCAGTATGGTTGTCCAACATCGGCCCATGAAATTGCGCAAGTTATTATAGAAATGGCATGTCAGGTTATTAATAATGATAAAAAAGATAAATGGGGAACATACCATTATTGTGGTGATACCAAAATGACTTGGTATGCGTTTGCTTGTGAAATATTTAATGTTGTAAGTAAATTAAATGGACGCTCTGTTCCTAAAATTATTCCTATTACGACTAATCAATATCCAACTGCAGCAAGACGACCGCAAAATTCGGTTCTCAGTTGTTTGCATATAAAGCAGGTATATGGAATCCAGCAAAAGCCCTTTATTTTTAATTTATCACAAGTTCTTAAAGAACTAGTTGCAATTGATAGCCCAGAAAGAAGGCAAAATTAGACATGAAGGGTATAATACTCGCAGGGGGTGCAGGTTCAAGACTTTATCCGTTAACTCATGCGGTGAGTAAACAACTACTGCCAGTTTATGATAAACCACTAATATACTATCCCTTAGCAATTTTAATGAGCGCAGGTATACGTGATATTTTACTAATAACTACACCTGAAGATGCTTTTGTATTCAAACGATTATTAGGCAGTGGTACTAAATGGGGTATTAATATTTCCTATGAAGTGCAACCAAAGCCAGAAGGACTTGCACAAGCATTTATTATAGGTAAAAACTTTATTGGCGATGGTAATTGTGCCTTAGTTCTTGGTGACAACATTTTTTATGGTCATGGACTTGAAAATCAATTAGTTGAGGCATCAAAGCTTATTAATGGTGCAGTCGTATTTGGCTACCCAGTTAGTGATCCTGAAAGATATGGCGTTATAGAGGTCGATGATAATGGACGGGCAATAAATATAGAAGAAAAACCTGTAAGTCCAAGGTCAAACTTAGCTGTAACAGGGCTTTATTTCTATGACAATCGAGTTATAGAAATAGCTGAATCAATTAAACCTTCAGCACGTGGTGAACTAGAAATTACCGATGTAAACCGAGAATATATGGAAAAAGGTGAACTGGTTGTTCACACACTAAGCCGCGACGTTGCTTGGTTTGATGCTGGTACCCAAGATAGTTTGATGGATTCTGCTCAATTTGTTCAAACAATAGAGAGGCGCCAAGGATTAAAAATTTCTTGTCCCGAAGAGATTGCTTTTCGTAAAGGTTTTATAAATGCTGAAGAGTTACAATCACTGGCGGAAGCCATACCACAGAATGAGTATGGCTCTTATTTAATGCGCCTTCTTCAGTGACCTTGGATCAACATCACTAATAAAATAAAAGTAAGATAGCAAATAAAAAATCTGTGTAACAGTCCATCTTTAATCTTATGAGACGTACTTACACCAATCGGAGAGCCTATTAGTGCGCCTGTTATCAATCCAGTAAAAGCGGGCAGATACAAGTAACCTAAGGACAGATCCGGTAGACCAGATTCGTCGAAACCTCCATAAACATAACCAAGAGTTGCTGCAAGCCCTATCATACCTGCTAATGATGAGGATATGGCGGCAATTTGGTGCATAGGAAAATTAGCATTCCTTAGAAAGGGGGCGATTACAATTGCTGGGCCAGGGCCTAGTAGTGAACCAGTTATGCCGGCGGTAGTACCATATACCCAAAGCCAAAAACCTTTCATTAAAGCTATATTACCGATTTGTAATTTATTTTTAGAAGATTTTTTAGCTAGGCCATGAATAATACTGAGTATAAGAAATCCTATGAAAACATATTTTAAGACAAGTCCAGGTAGAGCATCTCCAATCAGTGAGCCTCCTAAAGCTCCGGCTATAATGAAAGGCGTAAAACGCATCATCAACTTGAGATGCAGATCTCCAGCCCGATAACGTAATATAGATATATATGCTGATGTTATGGTCATCACGGCTAATGATGTTCCAATGGTAAGGTGCATAATGTGGGAACTATGAATTCCCTGAAGCGTCAATGTAATTATAAGAGCTGGTGCCATTGTAAATGCCCCGCCGACCCCAAACAGGCCAGAAACAAATCCCGCTAGCATTCCTGTTAGGAGATAAATAATAAGTATTTCGGTCAACTGACAAATTATCCTAACTAAGTGCTAATAATAAAAATGTTTAGATAGCGTGGGTTTTAATATGAATCTTAGTATGTTTAATAACTTTTAGGTTAAAAAATATAAATAATAAAAGTTGAGTGTTTGACATATGAAGCTCAGAGGCTAAGTAATCAAATTATAAGCTTTAGTTTTTCAAAATAAATGAGGCGCATGACTATGTCCGATTATGATTACGATCTTTTTGTTATTGGAGCCGGCTCTGGTGGAGTGAGAGCTGCTCGTTTCTCTGCCAATTATGGAGCTAGAGTGGCAATTGCTGAAGATATGTTTATGGGAGGAACGTGTGTTAATGTGGGCTGTATTCCAAAAAAGTTATTCGTCTATGCCTCTCATTTTCATGAAGATTTTGTTGATGCAGAATCCTATGGGTGGTCTGTTAAGGCAGAACAGTTTAATTGGCAGACATTGTTAGATAACAAAAACAATGAAATCAAACGTCTTAATGGTATTTATGAGAATTTATTAGGTAATGCTGGTGTGGAAATTATTCATGGGCGCGCGTCAATAATAGATGCCCATACGGTTTCAGTTAGTGGTAAAGAATACACTACAAATAATATACTTGTTGCAACGGGTGGTTGGCCTTTAGTTCCAGATATACCAGGTAAACAACATATTATTACTTCCACGGAGGCTTTTTATATAGAAAAAATACCTAATAAAATAATTATTGTAGGTGGTGGTTATATTGCTGTTGAATTTGCCGGTATATTTAACGGATTGGGGGTGGATACTACTCTGATGTATCGCGGCCCTAGATTTATGAGAGGTTTTGATCAAGATGTTCGTGAACATTTAGCGGCAGAAATGGAAAAGAAAGGAATAACTTTTAAACTATCTACTAATATATCAAAGATACAAAAGCTTGATGAAGGTTTTGCTGCTATATGTGAGGATGGCTCAACTTTAGAGGCAGACTTGATTATGTATGCTACCGGTCGCGCTCCAAAAATTAAAGGACTTGGTTTGGAATCTGTAGGCGTTGAGTTGCGCGAAAATGGAGCTGTCATTGTTGATGATTATTTTCAATCATCCGTAGAATCTATCTATGCCATAGGAGACGTAATTGATAGAATTCAGTTAACTCCTGTAGCATTAGCAGAAGGAATGGCAGTTGCGAAAACCTTATTTTGTGATGTGCCATCTAAAGTTGATTATAATAATATTGCTACAGCAGTATTTAGTCAGCCCCCAATTGGCACTGTAGGGCTTACGGAAGAAGAGGCTCGTAAACGTTATGACAATATTATTATTTATAAAAGTGATTTTCGTGCACTTAAGCATACGCTAACTAAAAGAGATGAACGGGTTTTGATGAAAATAATAGTAGATAAAAAGTCTGATCGAGTGCTAGGAGTTCATATGATTGGGAGTGAGGCAGGCGAAATAATTCAAGGGATAGCTATAGCATTAAAAGCAGGGGCTACAAAATCTGTTTTTGATGCGACAGTAGGTATACATCCTACTTTGGCAGAAGAGTTTGTTACTATGCGTGAACCAGTTAATAGTTTGAGTAATTAAAGCTAAAACAAAGTTTTTATTAACTATACTGGTTACTGCTTGGCTGCTTTTTACTAGAACTTATGTGCAATCGGGGGTATATGCAGCCCGCGAGGGACTACGTAGTGGCTATTAGAGTTAAAATTTGAGAATAGGTTGGCCTGCTTAACGGCCACCGGAGGTAAAGAAAATGTCTGTAACTTGGAACTTAGACAGTTGGCGAGAAAGTGAAATACGTCAAGTACCTAAATATGGGAATAAAGATCACCTAGATTCAGTTGAAGATCAATTACGTTTGTCTCCGCCATTAGTTTTTGCCGGTGAAGCACGCACGCTCCGTGACCACTTAGCTAGAGTTGCGCAAGGAGAAGCTTTTCTATTACAGGGCGGTGATTGTGCGGAGAGCTTTGCTGAATTTAGAGCTGATAATATACGCGATACCTTTAAAGTGTTATTACAGATGGCGGTTGCCTTAACTTTTGGTGCCGCCTGCCCAGTTGTAAAAGTAGGACGTTTAGCAGGTCAATTTGCTAAACCTAGATCGGCTCCTACTGAAACGATTGATGGAAAAGAATTACCTAGTTATAGAGGTGATATCGTAAATGATATGGCGTTTACACCGGAGAGTCGCGAGCCTGACCCTGATAGAATGTTGCGCGCTTATAATCAAGCCGCTTCTACTCTGAATTTGCTGCGTGCCTTTGCACAGGGTGGTTTTGCTGATTTACATCAACTTCACCGTTGGAATTTGGACTTTGTTAAAGAAAGTCGACAGGGTGAGTATTATGAAGAGATAGCAACGCGAATTGATGAAACTCTAGGTTTTATGGCTGCTTGTGGGTTAACTAGTGAGACTATTCCACAACTACGTGAGACCGATTTCTATACAAGCCATGAGGCACTTCTATTAGTTTATGAACAAGCCCTTACTCGTCAGGATAGTTTAACGGGAAGATGGTATGACTGTTCGGCCCATATGCTTTGGATTGGTGATAGAACTCGCCAACTAGATAGTGCTCACGTTGAATTTCTAAGAGGTGTGGAGAATCCTTTAGGATTAAAATGTGGTCCTTCACTCGAGCCGGATGAATTAATAAAATTAATAGATATTTTGAATCCAGAAAATGATGCTGGCCGTTTAACCCTGATTTGTCGCATGGGTGCTGATGGTGTTGGTG
>JAQWSA010000001.1 GCA_029243445.1 Alphaproteobacteria bacterium | reverse complement strand
TAATATTTTTTCAAATTCATCATGCATATTGTTGGCCTTAATTATTGGTCGTTGAAGGAACTGGTTATGAAAATATAAGTTCTTAACGTTTAAGACGAGCCATCTCACCTAAGACGGCACAAACTGATCCTGTGTCTTGATCTGCTCTTCCTTGAGCCATACCAGAGGTATACAAATCTGCCGTGGTACTAAATAGTGGTGTTGGACAGTCCAGTGATTTCGCAAAGTCAGCAATAATTCCCATATCTTTTTGCCAGGTTCTAATTTTCATTGTTGCTTCATCATAATTATTTGCTACCATCATTGGTCCCCGTATTTCGAACATTCGTGATGTACCTGCACTATCAGCTATGACGTCAAAAATAGTTTGAGCGTCAAGGCCGGCTTTCATGCCTAATACTAGAGCCTCGGCGGCTGCAACATTGTGTATAGCTACAAGATGGTTGGCTACATACTTCATTCTACTGCCATTTCCAAACTCACCAACATAGTAGTGAGCCCGTGCAAAGCCTTCTATTATTTTAGAACAAATATTTGAGGCTGCTTCATCGCCACTTAAATATACAGCAAGGTCCTTAGTGATAGCCTGCGCACCAGTTCCACTAAGAGGTGTATCCAAAAGGATAATTCCATTATCGGCCAACTTGTCATAATTTAACTGCTTATCTTGTATTGGCAAAGTACTGCACTCCATTACTGGGGCATTTGTATTGCCTGCAGCTGCAATACCATCTTTGCCAGATATAACTTGGTTTAGAGCTGCGCTACTTGGAAGTGATGTCAATATAATATCAGAATTCGTCGCAACTTCGCCTGGAGAACTAACAACTACCCCGCCTTTATCAGCCAGTTCATCGCAACGCTGCGAATCTATGTCGAAACCAATTACCTTATAGCCCGCTTTGATAAAATTACCTGAAATGGCTGAACCCATTATACCCAATCCAACTATACCTATATTCTGATTCATTTTTATTACTTCCCTTTTTATTGATTTACGTGTTTATACCATACCAATCACACCATTATTTTTTTGCGAATCTGTGATTAATCAATTGGATATATAGATGAGCTACCTTCTGTTTTTGAAAAAAAATTGGCGATTTGTTGGCTTTGGATTTACCATGTCATTTTCTGCCAGTTTTGGCCAAACTTTTTATATTGCATTGTCAGGTGCTAATATTCGCTCTGAGTTTGGCTTGAGTCACGGTGGTTTTGGATCTTGGTTTGCTTTGGCCACAATTGCTAGTGCTGTGACCATAATTTGGCTTGGGCGTGTGATTGATAGGGTTGATCTTCGTTGGTATACCTTGGCAGTGTGCATAGGGTTGGTTCTTTCAATGTTAATGATTGCTTCAGCGCCGGGAATTATTATTCTGGTAATTGGCTTATACCTTGCTCGATTAACTGGGCAGGGTTTGTTGATGCACATCTCCACCACGAGTATGGGACGATATTTTGATTCTGATAGAGGAAAAGCCGTTAGTATATCTGCAATGGGGCAGTCATTTGGAGAAGCAATTCTACCAGTATTTATTCTAATGCTTATAGTTGAATTTGGATGGCGCGAGTCTTGGTATTTAGCGGCTATAACTATAACTCTGATACTAGTTATTTTTCTTCCACATTTAATGCGTGACTATAGTGAGCGTCATCAGGCTTATCTAGGTAGAATTTCTGTAAGGCCAAATTATCAAAAAAATACTAAGCGACACTGGTCAAGGTCAGAGGTTTTAAAAGATTTCCGTTTCTATGTAATTTCATCCGTTGTCTTATCATTTTCATTTATTTGTACCGGTTTATTTTTTCATCAGATACATGTGGCTGAATCAAAAGGTTGGCCATTAGAGTTATTAGCTAGCGCTTTCATATTTTTTGCAATTTTTAAGGTGCTTACTTCACTATGTATGGGGTCATTAATTGATAGATACGGGAGCATTGTTTTTTTACCTATTATGCAAATGCCTCTAATAGTAACTCTCATCGCCATTACAGTATCTGATGCATATTTTATTCCGTACATATATTTGAGTTTTATGGGGATTAGTATTGGCATATTAATGCCGGTCATGGGGTCGTTATGGCCTGAGCTTTATGGGGTTATGCACCTGGGTTCCATTCGTTCAGCGGTAGCAGCAATGGTTGCTTTGACGTCAGCAACATCACCTGCAGTTTTTGGACTTTTATTAGACCAAGAAGTGTCAATTGAAACTCTATCTTTGGGATGTATCATCTATGTGATTGCAAGTGGAATATTACTTATTTGGACATTTAGAGATCACTTAGTTAAAACATTTGATTAGGACTACATGGGCGGTAAAAGGTATCATGAGGTATAAATAATAAACCTTCATATATTAAATAGTAGACGGGAAAAACCATGACCACAGAAGAGATGCAAAACATACAAAATTACCGTTCTGAGGTTCGAGATGGCATGCTTATTGATTGGGATGTGCCAATAGAGATGGAAGACGGAGTAACATTACGCGCTGATATATATAGGCCTAATGATACAGCTACCCATCCGGTGATTATTAGTTATGGCCCTTATGGTAAGTGGTTACACTTTCAGGATGGATATCCTTATCAGTGGAAAAGGTTGGAAGATCACTATCCTGATATTCTAGCTCGTTCATCTAACAGATATCAAAATTGGGAACTTATCGACCCTGAAATATGGGTGCCGGATGGATATGTTTGTGTGCGTGTAGATTCTCGAGGTATGGGTAGATCACCTGGTTATCTTGACCCGTGGTCACTTAGAGAGGCCGAAGATTTTTCAATTTGTATAGATTGGTCTGGGATTCAGTCCTGGTCTAATGGCAAAGTTGGACTGAATGGGATCTCTTATTACGGAATGAATCAATGGCAGGTAGCGTCTCTTCAACCAAAACATTTAACGGCAATGTGTGTTTGGGAGGGAGCAGCTGACTATTATAGGGATATGGGTCATCATGGAGGAATAGCTTGTAGATTTCCTGAAACCTGGTATCGAGAAGCCATTAGACCTCGACAGAATGGTAAGGGAAAAAATGGTTATAAAAGCCGAATTAATGGTGATTGGGTATCAGGTCCTGATACGTTAAGTGAGGAAGAGCTGGCATCAAACCGTGCTGATTTTATTGCTGATATTCTCGATCATTCGCTAATAGATGATTACTGGAAAGCTCGTATGCCTGATTATTCACAGATCAATGTTCCTTTATTATCTGCCGGTAATTGGGGAGGGGTAGGTTTGCATCCGCGCGGTAATACAGAGGGATACGTAAATTCAGCAAGTGACCAAAAATGGTTGGAAATGCATGGATTAGATCATTTTACCCATTTCTATAGTGAATACGGCATGAATTTACAAAAACGTTTTTTTGGTTATTTTCTTAAAGAAGAGGATACAGGTTGGGATCAACAACCGAAGGTACAGTTGCAAATACGCCATCCATATGAGGGTTATGTTGAAAGGGCTGAGGAGGAATGGCCACTCACTCATACGAATTGGACAAAAATGTACCTTGAGCCTACTGATTGCACCCTAACCAATAGCTTAGCAGGTAGTATATCTAATACTATTACTTATGAGGCTTTGGGAGAAGGTCTTACCTTTCTTACAGCACCAATGAATAGTGAAACCGAAATAACCGGTCCTGTTGCTGCTAAAATATTTATGTCTTCAGAAACTGATGATGCAGATATTTTTTTGGTTTTGAGAGCATTTTCTCCCGATATGAGAGAGATGGTTTACCAAGGTTCAAACGATCCTCATACGCCTGTGGCGTTGGGGTGGTTGCGGGCATCACACCGTAAATTAGATAAAGAAAAAACACTGCCTTATCGTCCCTACCATATGCATGATGAAGTACAAAAGTTAGTTCCAGGAGATGTATATGAACTTGATATTGAGATATGGCCTACATCAATAGTATTACCTAAAGGTTATCGTCTAGGATTGAGTGTACGTGGACGAGATTATATTTATCCAGGATATGAAGAAAGTCAGGGAACAGTTGCAGGCCGAGTTTATTATGGGGTTGGACCATTCAAACACGATATGCAAGGAAACAGGCCAGTTGATATTTATGGATCGAAGGTAACGATTCACACTGGAACAGAATACCCTTCAAATATATTACTGCCTATAATTCCTAAAAAAGATATAGAAACTTAGATATTATGTTGAGAGAATCAATATTTTAAAAAATTAAAAATATAAAGCAGTGAAGTATTAACTCTTCACCGCTTTATTATATAGAAAAATATAAACTGATTAACTTTTTAATATATTGGTAACAAATTAACTAGTTTATTGTATCAAAGTTATTGCTTATTCTATAATCGAAAGATTTTCTGCAGATGATTTGCCATTTTGGCCAGGCTCTAAATCAAAAGAAACTTTTTGTCCTTCATTTAGGGAATTTAGCCCAGCGCGTTCAACTGCCGATATATGAACAAACGCATCTTTTGAACCATCTTCTGGTTCAATAAACCCATAACCTTTGGCTGGATCGAACCACTTTACTGTACCAGTTGTCATTATCTTATCCTCTAACAAGATTATCTATTTTTGGACCCTACAAATGTGATTGTGTGGTCATTTCAACGTTCACATTTTCAGGAATAATAACCTAATCAGTGTGTCGCCTTTAATTTAACGCAACAAATTACTGTCGCATCTATGGAAAATGTAATGGATACCCCACGGAAGTCAATAACCTGCTATTTATATAATTTAACTTTACTGGTGGTAAATAGACGAATCTACCTCAATAAAGGTCATATTTTTATAGAAAACGTGTTATTATGGTAAATTTATAAATAAATAATAAAATGGATGCTAATTGCTGATAAAAAAAATTAAGAATTGAGGTTGTTTGTATTATGGAGTCACTAATTGAATTTTATGCCATTGTAATAGATGCCTGGAATAATGCAGGCTTTGGAGCTAATTTTGGCAGAATAGTTTTAGGTGTTGGAGCAATTATGCTTTCGGTTTTGGTCCGGCGCTTATTTGCAAAATTTGTGATTGCTTGGGTTAAGAGATTAACTACTAAAACAAAAACTGAGTTTGATGATCGAACTATAGATGCTCTACAAAAACCTCTAAGATTTGTTTTTGTTGTTTTTGGTTTTTTTATTGCTACACAGATTTTGCAGCTAGACGGAGCATTTGATGCTATAGCTACTAAATGCACTCGATCACTCGTTACTTTTACTTTGTTTTGGGGGGTGATTTCTCTAACTGAACCTATAAGCCTCCTGCTGTCTAGCTTAAGAAACATCTTTTCTGAAACTATGCTGTCTTGGTTTGTAAAGGCTATCAGATTGCTTTTCATCTTTATTGGAGCTGCTGCTATCCTTGATATATGGGGAATAGAAATTGGACCAGTTTTAGCAGGGCTAGGTTTATTTGGTCTTGCAGGTGCCTTGGCAGCGCAGGACTTACTAAAGAATCTTTTGTCAGGAGTTTTGGTGCTTACTGAAAAGAGATTTCAGCTAGGAGATTGGATAAAAGTAAATGGGGTAGTAGAGGGAACAGTAGAGTCGATTGGGTTTCGTTCAACTGGAATACGTCAGTTTGATAAGGCCTTGGTCCAGGTGCCAAATACCGCTCTAGCTGATAATCCTGTAATTAATTTCTCACAAATGACCCATCGTCGTATTTACTGGAAAATTGGTATTATTTACGACACCAGTGTTGCTCAGTTAGGTTATATCCGAAACGAAATTGAATCTTATATATTAAACAGCGAAAATTTTGCCAAGCCACCAGAGGTCTCTACTTTTGTAAGAATTGATAGTTTTAATGAAAGCAGTATAGACATAATGGTTTACTGCTTCACAAAAACTACTGTATGGGGTGAATGGTTGTCCCATAAAGAGCAGCTTGCCTATCGAATAAAAGAGATTGTGGCCGAAGCAAAAAGTGATTTTGCGTTTCCTACCACTACTTTGTATTGGGAAAATATACCCGATAGATTTGAACCACCAGGCTAATTTAATGTTACTATTGGTGGTGTCAAATATTCTGATAAATAATAAAATAGTTAATTGTTTGTGATTTTAGAAAGTATTTCTGTTTCAAGTACTTCAATTGAAATTGCATCAATAACGCTTTTAGCATCATTAAATTGAAAACCTGCTCTGGCAAGAGATGCTAAATCACGATCGCGTTTTTCTCTTCTTTTCTCAGCTAATCTATAGGGCCCAAGACGACGCTTTCTAGCATAATTAATAGCAGCCATTAGTTCTCTATTAAAATATTCATTTTCTAAAAGTGAAATAGTAGAAGCTATATCTACTTTACTGATCCCTTTATTGATCAGTATACTCATAATTTTTTTTTGAGAAGCGCCTGAGCGATGCAGACTTCTTGCTCGATTTTCTGCATAGGCTTGATCATTGAGCAGTCTGAGGTTAACTAATTTAGTAATTATTATATTTATCCACTTTTCTGCTTCTTTTTTTTCTATGTTTTGGGTGCGCGCTGATTTTTCAACGCGTCGCATCAGTACATTCCTTAAGTTTTCTATAGATGTTGCATACCGGTCTATATGAACGAGAGCTATTTTTTCGAGACGTTTTTCTGTTAGGGGTTTGGGGTTTCCAGCATTTTTTTGTTTTCTATTTGTTTCAATCATCTTCATTAATCCAGTATTTCTATATACCTTATATACATTATCGAACGTTGATTGTCGTGGTTTCAAGCAATAAGTTTGGTTATATATAACCAAAGTATTTAATAAATGAGTGCTAAATTGCGAAGAAAATTAAAAAATTTACCAATCGATCAAAATAGTAGTATTTTTTCTGCAAGTCCTGTCGTGCGGTCTATTGGGATAGTTAATTGGCGGGGGCTTTGGACGTTATATCTTGCTGAGGTTAAACGATTTTATAAGATGCGTTCACAAGCACTTATTGCTCCTATAATTACTACTTTATTGTTTTTCTTCATATTTACGCTAGCCCTTGATGGAGGAAAAAAAATACTAGGTGATTTATCCTTTTCTGTTTTTTTAGCCCCTGGGCTTATCATGATGTCGATTCTACAGAGCTCTTTTGCAAATACCTCATCATCAATATTGGTATCCAAAGTTCAAGGTAATATTGTTGACACACTAATGTCACCTCTGAGTTCTATAGAGCTTACTACAGCCTATGTTGCAGGCGGACTAACACGCGGACTTCTGGTTGGTTTTTTATCAACCATGACCATATCTATCTTTGTTAATATTCAAATCCAACATTTGTTTATAATATTATTTTATGCTTTAGGCGCATCAATAATGCTATCTCTCTTGGGGTTGATTGGGGGTATATGGGCAAAAAAATTTGATCACATTGCTGCTATGACGAATTTTATCATAGTACCATTATCATTTCTTTCTGGCACATTTTACTCAATTGATTTGTTGCCAAAGGCCTGGCAAAATTTGGTCTGGTTTAATCCGTTTTTTTATGCAATTGACGGTTTTAGATACGGATTTATAAACCGTATGGATGGCGATTTATGGCTAGGTATACTGATTATAGTTACAATTAACACAATACTGTTTGCTGTGGCATGTAAAATATTAGCAATAGGTTATAAGTTAAAAAGTTAATGCGTGAGGAAAACAAAATAAATCGTTTGATATGGAAGAAGTGTCCCCAAATTCGTAATTACGGGTTTATAAATCATTTGGGTTTGTTAACTTTCTATACACGTGAAGTTCGTCGTGGATTTAAGATATGGGGGATTACATTAGTTGCACCTGCTATTCGGGCAATATTGTTTGTGACGGTTTTTTCTCTTATTATTGATGACACTGTAACGGTTGTATTAGGTTTACCATTTTTAAATTTTTTAATTCCTGGATTAATTGCAGTAGCTGTTTTAGAAAGGGCATTCGAATCATCTGCCTTTTCAATGGTTTACGATAAGTCAGAAGGAATTTTTGATGACTTGGCAATTGTTCCACTTTCACCTTTTGAACTAGTGGTGGCGTATGCCAGTGCTTCTGTAACTGCAGGAATATCTGTAGGTAGTGTTGTATGGTTGGCACTTATTCCATTTGGTGGCCAGCTGCCAGCCCTACCTTTTACTTTGGCTTATTTTGTTATTTCTGGATCTCTTATATTAGGATTATTTAGTCAGATAGTAGGCCTGTTTGCCCCAAAGTGGGATTATCTTATCAGCATACAGGTTTTTATTTTCTTGCCTTTTATATTTTGTTCTGGTGTTTTTTTTACTATTGATCAGTTACCTCAAATTATTCAATATTTTACTTGGGCTAATCCTATATTTTACATTGTTGATGGCATACGATATGGGATTACTGGTTTTTCTGACGGTGAACCTTTGATCGGGGTCATTGTTACGCTGATATGTATTTTTGGATTATCAGCTATCTGTTATAGGCTGTTTCGAATAGGTTATAGGTATAGATTTTAGAAAATAATAATGTTTTTAATTTAATCA